>DMQT01000226.1:2796-4717 GCA_003455595.1 Betaproteobacteria bacterium | reverse complement strand
TCGCGTACGCCGGGCCCGGCGCTCGGGAATTGACCTTGGGTATTACACCTCAGCACCTCCCTGTAGAGCTTGCCAGGTTGTGGGGACCGGTCTGCCAATATCTCAGCAGACATACGGGTTATACAATCAGGTTCAAAACTTCGAAAGATCTTCAGACCTTCTGGAAAGAGACCAACGACGGCGTATTTGACCTGGTCTATATCGCGCCGCCCCGTTATGTGAGTGCGCATGCGACGGCAGGTTATGTTGCGTTTGCCAAGGAGGATGATTCGCCCTTGGTTGGCATTATCGTAGTGCGCAAAGAGGATCCGATACGTATAGAAGAATTGAATGGACGCGAATTGGCCGTGCCGAATTTGCTTGCTTTTGGGGCAGCGCAAATTCCCCAGGCCTATCTGCGCGGAAAGGGCGTTAACGTCACGCTGGCCGCGGTGAATAACCACGAATCGGTATTCCGCACGGTAGCAAAAGGGCTATACCCCGCCGGCGCAAGTAACCTGCGCATTTTCGGCATGCTGGATCCTGCCATGCAGGCGAAATTCCGTATCCTGTGGCAATCCGAGCCGCTGCCGCCTTTTGCTTTCGCGGCGCATCCGCGTATGTCGGGCGCAACGGTAGCGCGTATTCAGAAAGCGCTGAGGGAAATGAGCGGAAATGCTGAAGGACGTGCACTGCTGGCGCCGCTCAATGTCAAGGACATTGTCAGGGCACAGGATCGCGACTATGACAGCATGCGCAGGATGAAGCTGAAACTGGATTAAGGCAGAAACTGGTGCCGTCTCTAACTGTAGCGTACTGAATGATTGCATAGACCCAAGATGCCACGTGTAGCGTGGCTGGCGATCAGACCGGTTTCTGCTTTCTCAATGTGTTTTTCCGTGTTTGCCTGGCTTTTCCAACTCGGCGGACTGGTGGGCTTTTTCCTTCCAGCCGGGCGCTGTTTGCCTTGCGAGTCAGTCGTATTGCCAGGCTATTCGGCGAGAGTGGCATAAGCGGGAATGTGCCGTAGTGGTCTACTGGATACAGAGCCTGTCAATCTGCATCAGTGCGAATTGAGCGCCGCCAGTAACAAGCCCTTCAAGGTTTTGATCAGTGCGGTTTCATCTGCCGAGACGCCTTCTGGTGCCAGTCTGGATCGGTCTGCATAGAGCAGGCCAAGCGGCTTTTCCTGTATCACTAGTGGCAGCACAATAAAACTGCGAGTATCCGGCAATAATTCGCGGTGCCAGGCGGGCAGGAGTTCGTGAATTTTGGTGGCAGTGGCGTCAGCAATCATTAAGTCTGCGTTGTTCTTGATCGCCAGATGGAATATATCGTGTGCGCTGATGACGGAGAATCTGAAACCCGCCTGGCGTGCGGCATGGTGCTCGCCAATCGCGACTCGCGCCCGATACTGGTTGTTTTTCAGATCCTTCATGCATAACGTCGCAAATCGAAAGCCCATGCCCTGGTACAGGGTTTCCAGCACTTGCATGATCAGCTCGTTGAGCTTGCCATGACCGGAGCCCATCATCTGCGTCACTTCTTGTACCCCTGCCAGCAGCAACGCATGTGCATTGATGGGTTTGCCACTGGCATGACACGCCAGGGATGGCTGGCTGTCAGGTTCGGCGGTGGCCATCAGGAAGTCATTCAGCAGATTTTGCGGACTGCTGCCGGTGTGTGTTTCGTTAGGCAATGTAGCCGATTCCTCGGGCAGAGAGAGCAGCCCCATGCTGTCCAGCAGGCTGTGAGATTCTTTGATCGCTACCGCAAACAGCTGGTCGATTTTTTCCTTGTCCAGGTTGAGCGCGGTGCCGAAACGTGCCAGCAATATCTGGTTATCCACAAGTTGTTTTGCGTCATTTGCATGCGGCATCGATCTGGCGGCTTCCTCGCTGAAAGATGCCACCAGAGACATCCATTCCTGGCGACTTGCGGG
>DMQT01000226.1:0-2615 GCA_003455595.1 Betaproteobacteria bacterium | reverse complement strand
GCCCGCGCCGCGCCAGTTGCCGCCCAATCACGCTGGCGCGCAAGGCCTGAGCCAGTTCAAATCGTACGCTCTGCGCATGGTTGTTGTCCGCCAGGCGGTCGACCAGCAGCATGGCCAATGCACAGGTCTTAACCGTATCAAAGCCAAGCAGGAAAATTGCGCTTGAGATAGTGGTAATCGTTCTGCCGGACGCGGTTCGGTAAGACACCGTATTGGATAGGCGCAGTATTTTTTGGGTAAGCGCGACATCGGACAAGACGAAATTGGTGAGTTCCTGCAAGGCCTCGTCATCGGATGAAGTAAGTTGCACCACTCGCGACACCGCACTGCCCAGCGCCGGCAGATTTGCATCATCGCTGAACTTTTGCAAAAGCTCGGCGCGCCTCGTGGCTGGATTGGCAGAGGGGGATATGGAAGCTGGATCAACGCGCATGAAATTTGAACGGAAGGGTAGACGAGGGTTATTCGTGGCCTGATGCGCCAGGCTGCTTGAGTGATCACGACGGGTCACATTTACGCGACCTGTCGGTTTCAGGCTGGGTTAGTACAAATTAGCCGATGACCAGATTGCGTGCCGCTACGGAGATCTTCGATTGTCCATCCGGGCCATAGAAACCACTGCGCTGATCCGCGCCATGCAGCACGTTCAGCGCGAGCTGGTTGCGCGTCAAATGGGTATTGATCAGCAAGCCGTTGACGCGGTTCGTTTCTTTTGCGGATTGTGTCAGCGCGAGCAGCTCTGCCCAGGCGTCTGCGGCGCTGCCGGTTGTTTGGCTGGCCACCCATGCCTGCATGCCGGCCTCGCTTTGCGGGTAGCCGGCTGCCGTCAGGGCGTGCTGGCGGGTGTTGGCCAGTTTCGCGACGCGTGCCACGGTTCCGGCTTTTTCATCCGTGATCGCATTCAGCCCGTTGATGTCTGCTTCGAGCAAGAATGTCTGTTCCTGCTGGATAAGCGCAAACAGGCTGCGCATTGTATCGCGTTCTTCGTTGAGGCTATCCATCAGACGGGCATCCATAAAATACGGGTTCAGTTCTTGCGTGTTTGCAGCAGGTCTTTAACGGTTTCCAGTAGTCCTGCGGTCACTTTTCTGGAATCAATCTGAAATTTTCCATCGGCAATGGCGAGCTTGATGGCTTCCACCTTGTTTGCATCGAATACTTCGCTGCTGGCCATTGCACTTTGCAAGGCCTGTATTTGTGCAGACATGGGGGAAGATTTGAGCGTCGCCGCAGGCGAGACCGCACTGGTCCCGGTTTTGTCGGCACGTTTTCCCGCTGTTGTCTGACTGTCTCCGACTGGCAGGCTGGCGGGGGTTTTCGAGTCATTAATTTTCATGGCGTTATCTCTAATCTGATTTGGGTTCACGTAAGTCAGAACCAGTGAGCATTGTATCGGCTGAGGTATTTGTAAACTTTAACACCCTATCAGCAGATGATGCGACATCACGTCAATAACTTACTTCCACCACGCCACCGGCTTTGGCTACGCCTCTGACCATTTGGCCGTTCTGGGTTCTGGCCTGAACCAGTTGGCCATCACCGGCACTGGTCAGCGCCTGGGCTTCAGCAGTAACGCGAAATCCCGGACCAGTGGATACCAGGCGCACCGTTTGTCCTTGTTGTACGGCAGGCTGGCTGCGCAAACTGTCCTGGCGCAGCGCGGTGCCTGCCTGAAGGGACAGGGTGACGGTGCGGCCTATGGCCTGGGAAGCGTCGGTAATGATGCCGGTTGGCAGGGTTGTCAGGTCGCCTTGCATGGTGGCGATATCGGTGGCGCTGACGATCTGGCCCTGGGCCAACGGTGCGGCGGCGACAAGATAATCAGCGACCACAGTTATCCTGGCCTGAATGTAAACCGTCCAGGGCGTAGGCACGCTGCAACGGATGCCGACGGTGGTTTTCCCCCATACCCGGCTGCCCGTTGGCATAAACGCCTGAGGCGCGGCGCAGGCCGTCAGATCCAGACGCGGGTCGAGCTTGCTGACACTGATGCTGACCTGACCGGGAAGCCCGCGCGCTTGCGTATTCAAAAACTGTTCGGCGACCTGGCGAACGAGCGCCGGATCCTGACGCAGGTCGGTGGTTTGCGCAGCGCTAATTTGCGTGAACGATAACAGCAGCAAGGCAAGCAAGGTTTTCATGGGTTGATGGCCGATGGATTGATTCCACGCTCATCTTAGAGGATCAGCGTTTACTCAAAGCGTCGAACAGCCTGCGGTTATGGCTGCTTATCAAGCAATTACAAATACATCGGCAGTCGTAAGATCGGAGCTGTAAAAGTTTAATGACAGGTCCATTTTCGGAGATTGCCATGATCGGAAAGCTCGACGACTACTTGCGGTTTCAGGAAACCGCGCTCAGCTTGCGTGCGCAGCGCCAGCAATTGCTGGCGTCCAACATTGCCAATGCGGATACGCCTGATTACAAGGCACGCGATATCAATTTCAGCAGCGCCTTGCAGAATGCGCTGGCACCTGCCGGGCAGGCGTCATCAGAGGTGACCAAGACTTCTGCCGCACACCTGAGTGCGCCTGGCACAACGAGCCCTGGCGGTGCGCCGTTGCTTTACCGCAGCGTCCAGCAAGGAAGTATTGACGGCAACACGGTGGATATGG
>DMQT01000163.1:1728-11264 GCA_003455595.1 Betaproteobacteria bacterium | reverse complement strand
CTGATGTCGAAACACTCGATGCGTTGCAGATTGGGCATGACCAGCGCCTCCTGCAAGGCCGTCAGACGTGCCTCCTGCGTGGCTTTTTGCGCCACTTCACGGGTGATGGCTAGGCGCGCGTTGCCCAAGGTCATGTTGAGCCAGGCGCGGCGCTCGCCGATGGGGTTGCTCTGGATCGTGACCTTGTGCCCGGCCTGTTCGCTGAATGCGGCGGCCAGCGTGGCTGCATCAATTGCCTCGGAGACGATGATCTGCGGTGGAATCGCGCGGCTCAGATAATGCTGCGCGAGGAAGGCTTCCAGCGCCTCGTGCGGCGTGACGCCCTGGCTATTCTGCGGGAACAGGCTCTTGTCGCCCAGATGCCGCCCGCCGCGTATCATCAGCAGGTTGACGCACAACAGGCCGTGTTCCGTCACCAGCGCCACCACGTCCACATCGGCCTGGCTGTGGCTGCCGACAAACTGCTTCTCGCGCACCGCGGTCAGGCTCTTGATCTGGTCGCGGTACAGCGCCGCAGCTTCGTAATGCAGCGCCGCAGCCGCGTCCTGCATGCGCGCGGTAATCGCCTGCAGCACTTCGTTTTCCTTGCCATCGAGAAACAGCGCGGCGTTTTTCACATCGGCAGCGTATTCGTTGGCGCCGATCAGCCCCACGCACGGCGCGGTGCAGCGCTTGATCTGATGTAACAGGCAGGGCCGCGAGCGGTGGTTGAACACGCTGTCTTCGCAGGTGCGTAGGCGGAATACCTTTTGCAGGATATGGATGCTCTCGCGCACCGCATAAGAGTTGGGAAACGGCCCGAAGCATTTGTCCTGGCGCTGCGGCGCGCCGCGAAAATACGCCAGCCGCGGAAACGCGTGGCCGGACAGCATCAGATAGGGATACGACTTGTCGTCGCGAAATAAAATGTTATAGCGCGGTGACAACGCCTTGATCAGGTTGTTTTCCAGCACCAGCGCTTCCGATTCGGAACGCGTGATCGTGACCTCAACACGGACGATTTTCGCCACCATCAGACGGATGCGCGGCGACTGGTCGGTTTTCTGAAAATACGACGACACGCGCTTTTTCAGGTCGCGCGCCTTGCCCACATACAGCACCTCATCTGCCGCACCCAGCATGCGGTAGACGCCAGGCAAGTTGGGCAAAGTGGCAAGAAAACCGCGACTGTCGAAGGCGTCAGTCTTCATCTGGCTTAGCGCATCAAACTGCTTTGTCGGCACGGATCCGCGCAAACACCGCGCGGAACATGTCCGGCGTCAGGCGGCGCGTCTGGGTATTGTAACGGCTGCAATGGTAGCTGTCGTACAGACGTTGACCGCCAGGCAGGGCGTGCATGGCTCCATGCGCAAAGCGGTAGGCGCCGGCCTTTAAACCCAGCGCCATGAGCACCGCATCATGTGCAATCTTGCCCAGCGCGAGCAGAGCCAGATCGTGCGGCAGTGCAGCGATTTCGCTGGCGATAAAGTGATTGCACTGGCGGATTTCAGCGCCTTCCGGCTTGTTGGCCGGCGGCAGGCATTTCACCGCGTTGGTGATGCGGCAGCCGTGCAACTGCAGGCCATCATCGGCGCTCACTGAAGTCGGTTGGCTGGCGAAGCCATAGGCGTGCAGGGTGTCGTACAGCAAAATCCCCGCATGGTCGCCGGTAAACGGCCTGCCGGTGCGGTTTGCACCGTGCATGCCGGGTGCCAGGCCAACGATCAGCAGCCAGGGGGCGGTGTCGCCGAACGGTGCCACCGGGCGCGCATAGTAATCCGGATGCTCGCGTTTAACGTCGTCGAGAAAACCCGCCAGACGCGGGCAGGCGCGGCAGTGCGGGTCGAATTCGGTCGATGGCGTCACGGTCTACTCGGATGAAACGGCACGCCAACCTGCTGTTGCGGCGCGCGCGGCAGCTCGGGTTGCAGGGTGACGTGGTCAATGTCGAACCGTGTATGCAGCATTTGGCGCGTGCTGTTCAGGATCACCAGCCAGTCCTGCATGGCGCGGATTTCGAGGTGCGCCGACAGTGCGATTTTGCCGGACGACAGCGTCCAGATATGCAAATCGTGTACCGACTGCACGTGCGGCGTGTGCGCCAGCGCCATGCCGACTTGTTCCAAATCGAGATTAAGCGGCACGCCTTCCATCAGGATATGCAGCGCCTCGCGCAGCAGGCGCACGGACGACACCAGAATCAGCAACGCCACCAACACCGACAGCAGCGGATCAATCGGCAGCCAGCCGGTGAAATAGATCACCGCACCCGCCACCAGCGCCGCTACCGAACCGAGCATGTCGCCAATCACATGCAGCAGCGCGGCGCGCATGTTCAGCGTCTGTTCGGCGTGCGACAGCTGGTAGGCAATGCCCATGTTGATGGCGAGGCCGACCGCTGCGATGCCCATCACCACGGCGCCGTTGATGGCTTCGGGCGCGTGCAGACGCTGGATCGCCTCCCATACGATGAATACCAGCAGTGCCAGCATCAGCACACTGTTGACCAGCGCCGCCACGACTTCGGCGCGCACCAGGCCGTAGGAGTGTCGAAACGACACTGGACGCGTCGCCAGCCAGCTGGAAAACGCCGCCAGACCGAGCGCCAATGCATCGGTGAGCATGTGCCCGGCGTCGGAAATCAGCGCCAGCGAACCCGACCACCAGCCGCCCGTCGCCTCGACGGCGGCAAACCCCAGCGTAAGCCAGAATGCGATGCCCAATGCACCATTGCCATGATGATGGCCGTGGCCGTGCGCGTGTCCAGAATGGTCGTCGTGATCGTGCTGCGTGTCAGTTTTGGCCACAGGTATTGCTCCGGTCGGTTGCCCACAAATCGGCACTGCCACGGCCGATACCGGCAATGTCATGCAGCGCAGTCGCATAGCGCGGCTGTTCGCGTAATTCGGTCATGTTCGGCGCATGCGGCTTGCCGTGCAGCCGCGCCATGCGCGCGATGCTGACGGCGGGCATGCGCCAGTTCAACGCAGTCAAGCCTTCCAGCACTGCATCGGCAGCGGCGCAGTTGTTGCACACCAGCGCCATGTCGCAGCCTGCCTCCAGCGCAGCGCGCGCGCGTTCAACGGGGGTGCCCGCAACACTGGCGCCTTCCATCGACAGATCATCGCTGAAAATCACGCCGTCAAATCCCAGCTCGGCGCGCAATATCTGTTGCAGCCAGATTTTTGAAAACCCCGCTGGCTGGCTGTCCACCGCCGGATAAATCACGTGCGCGGGCATCACGCCGGTCATGCCGTAATCAGCCATGCGCCGGAACGGGATTAAATCCGCCTGCTCGATGTCGGCGTAGCGGCGTTCATCAAGCGGGATTTCCAGATGTGAATCGGCGCGCACAAAGCCGTGACCAGGGAAGTGCTTGCCGACGCTGCCCATGCCGGCGTCTTTCAGCCCCAGCATCAATGCGTGCGCAAGGTCGGTGACCGCATCCGGGTCGCTATGGAAGGCGCGGTCGCCGATCACGCCCGAGGCGCCGTAATCCAGATCGAGCACCGGGGTAAAGCTCAGATCCACGCCGTGCGCGCGCAGTTCGGCGGCCAGCACGTAGCCGCATTCGTGCGCCAGTCGCCGCGCCTGCACCGGATGCGCGTCCCAGAGCTTGCCCAGCTCGCGCATCGGCGGCAGCACGGTAAAACCGTCGCGGAAACGCTGCACGCGACCGCCTTCGTGGTCCACCGCGATCAGCAAATGCGGCGTGCGCAGCGCACGGATCGCCTGGGTCAACTCGAGCAGTTGCGCAGGCGAGGTGTAATTGCGCGCAAACAGAATGACGCCGCCCACCAGCGGGTGCGCCAGGCGGCGGCGGTCGTCGTCGGTGAGCGTGGTGCCGGGCACGTCGAGCATGATGGGGCCGAGGCTCATGAAGTCTCCAATATGACAAAGGCGATGACGTAGTCTGACTCATCGCTGATGGAAAGGTGCGCACGCACAATGCCGCGCGCCGTCAGCCAGTCTTGCAAGGGTGGCGCAAACGCCAGCTCGGGCTGACCCAGTTCGGTGTGGGTGATGTGGATATTGCCCAGCGAAACCGGGTCGCGCAGGCCGGTACCGGCGGCTTTGGCCAGCGCCTCTTTGGCGGCAAAGCGCTTGGCCAGCAACCGCGCTTGATCGGATTTGGTGTTGAACTCACGCATTTCTTCGACTGCCAGAATGCGCTGCGCAGCGCGCTCACCGTGCCGTTCCAACAGCCCCGCCATGCGCGCCACTGCAACCATGTCGGTGCCGATGCCGTAGATCATCAGACGCTCACCTTGACCGTTATACCCAGCGCGCGTATCTGCTCGGCGAAGGTTTCCAGCCAGATAGCGGGCAGCGCAGATAGCTGCGCTGCTTCGGGCTGCATCGAGGGGCGCGCCAAGCCATACAGCAACACGCCTTGCAACGGCAGCTGTTCGGCTTGCACCTGCGCCAGCATAGCCAGATACGCCTGCTGCTCGACCGCCGACGGCGCCGCGCCGTCGAACGCAAACACGCAGGTTTGCAGCCAGGTCGGGCACAGTGACGCGGCGATTTTGAGGTATTCAAATTGCCGCGCCGGGCTGATCTCGCTGTGGTTGATGCGCTGCAGGCCGTCGCGCGTGGCGCTATCGAGCTTGAACCAGACTTCGCCATTCAAATCCGCCATGCGGCGCACACCCACCTGCACATAGGCCTTGTCCAGCAGGCTGCCGTTGCTGATCAGCACCAGCTTGATTTTGCCCACTAGGTCAAAGCGCGCCATGACTTGCCCGATCAGCGCGACGATATCAGCAAACTCGCGCGCGCTGGTCGGCTCGCCATTGCCTGAAATGGCGATGTCATTGAGGCGGCGCGCGCCTTCCGGCACTCGCGTCGTCATGAAATCGCCGTGCAGCAGCTGCTGCAAAAAATCCGTCAGCTCGTGTTCCAGCAACGCCAGATCAATCACCGGTGCCGTACCACGCACCAGATTGGGCACCTGGCAATATACGCAGCGCCAGTTGCAGGCGTTGTTGGGATTGAGATTGATGCCCACCGAAACGCCCCCGGCGCGACGCGAAATCACCGGGTAGACGTAGGTCATGCCTACGGCGTCGCGCGCATGATCGGTAGTGGTAAGAGTGGGTTTGGAAGTCATTGAGGTGTGTCATTCATACCGGCGGCTGAAACCTAATGAATGCGCCACTTTAATTTTAGAGTTTAAAAATGTGCCCGATATTGTACCCGCAGACTTCATCGGCTTGCCGCTGGGTAACGCTTGGCTGAATTGTATCATCGCCGGGATTGCAGTCTGCGGGATGTGACAGATAGATCAACGAGCCACATACGAATATGGCTACCGGATGCTTTTCAGCCCCTTCAGTTGCGCTTCTATGGGGTTTGTTTCACAAAAGCTGCTAATGGGTGGTTTTGAGCGCCTTTCATGGGGGAGTGATAATCGCATATGGGATTGTTTCGATAATCCTTCCATGGGGGATTTTATAAACACGCCCGGTAGTCTATACAACGCACGTGGGTATCGACTTGTGTCAAGATGGTTGTCGCCTGAACTATTGCAACACTGCAAGGAGGTTAACAGACCGATGAATTCTAAATCTTCCGAATCGTCCGTGTCACCTTCACATAGCCATGACAAATTATCCGAGGCTGGACTGGATCAGATAAACGCGAACATCAGCGCCATTTCAGAGTTCTACGCTCACGAACAAGAAAAAATAAGTCCGTCGCAACGGTTCCTGGAGAAAATTAGCCATTTTGTCGGGCAGCCGCTTTATTTTGGTTCAATTCTGCTATTCATTGCAGCATGGATTTTGGCCAATGTATTTGCGCGCCAACTGGGATGGGTGGAATTTGACAAACCTCCTTTTTTTTGGCTGCAAGGTATCGTCAGTTTGGGTGCATTGTTGACAACGACCGTAGTTGTGATTAAGCAAAATCGTATGGCCAGGACAGAGGAACAACGCGCACACCTTGATCTACAAATCAATCTATTGACCGAACAGAAAACCACTAAAATCATTGACCTTCTGGAAGAACTGAGGCGGGACTTGCCCATGGTAAAAGACCGCTATGACCAGGAAGCTAAAGCATTCCAGGAATCTACCGACCCACATCTTGTTCTTGCCGCGCTGGATGAAGAAGGTATTTCGGTGGAGCAACCAAAACACACGGGAGGAGCTAAAACGGATGTTGAACGGAATAAACATGGAAAAATCAGTTAACCCCGATTTTTCGATTGATATGTTTGCAGTCATAAAGCGCACTCGCGTGTGCGTGCGTATTGGTCGCGGAACGCTGGGGGAACTCTGTCCCCTTCTTTTCTGTGCGGCTGGTACGCTTGCTCCCAATACTGCGCACTCGCCACACAGGGATCACTAGAAAAAAAATGGGAGTACCCTCAAGCCCTACCACTACCGGATGCTTTTCAAGCCTTTCAAGTGCGCTTTCAGCAGCGCCCGGAATGCCGCCCACCGCGCCAACTCATTAGCGGTGTACATGCCCAGCGTTAGCGCATTCTGGCTGCTGCGTGCCTTGCCCTCATCCGTGCGCGCCCCGGTCGAGTGTTCCCAGGGTTTCCACGTGCGTATCAGCGCCGATTGTCTGGCGCGCCGTTCCGCTGTCCATCCCGATGATTTTCGTTTCATGGCTTGCATCCTCCAATAGTTCGTTTTGATGTAGCGGTTTTGCTTCGCGCGCGGGCGTATTGGTCACGGAACTATCAGCATCCGGCGGATGCGTGCCATTGTTCACTTGTTGCTGGCTGGCGATATTGGCCTGTTTGATGAAGGTCGCCTGTTTTGGATGCTTCACGTCAGACAAGGTTTGCAGCGTTGCCCGGCATTGTGACTGTGCCTTGAGTGCCAGCCCCATAATGGTCTGAATCTGCGGTAATCCAGTCTGTTGCTTGGCACGCCATGCCAAATTGGCAAACATGCTTTGCAGCGCGTGGGCTTGACCCAGCAGCATGGCTTCTACACGGCGCATGTCGCCACCCGCTACCGCCTTGTTACAGTCACGCATCACGTTCACCAGCTCCAGGTGGTCAAGCTCGGGTTCCGAACTGTACGCCTTGACTACGCCCGTCGCGGAAATGTCCGGCGATAGATGCGCTTTCGCTTTCCGCTGTTCGTAGTCTTTATCTTCCTGCGTTTTAACCACTGTTTTGGCCGCGCTGGTTTTGGGTGTGGTCTTGGGTTTTTTCGGGGTCATGGTGTGTTTCCTTTCAATGTTGGATTGCGGCCACGATCAGCCTATCGCCACCCATTTGCCGCTTTTGCCCTTTATGCCGACAATTGGGCGTGAAGTTTTCCCCGTGGGGAGTTGGTAACATTCATTGTTTACGTCTGGCGTAGCAGTGGAACCCCTGAAAAGTGCCGTTTTCGCTACGCCTGACGTAGTAGTGGGCGCATCAGCCGCTACGGCAGGCGTATCAGCACCACTACGTGCGGCGTAGCAGGCCACTACGTGAGCCGTATCAGGGCTTGCGTTTTTCAGCGTGGGCGCTGTATCCATAAACCGCCATGCGCCGGGGTGGTAATCCCGTGCGGTAATTTCCAAGCCGACGTAATTGGTAATTGGGAGCCAGGTCACGCCGAATTGCGAAGCGCCGTGGTTCAGCCCGCCCTGTCGGGTTTGCACGATCAGGCCGCGTTCGATTAGCTGCCGCCTTGCGCGTAGAACAACCTCGGGGGAGCGCCAGCCGCGCTTTGCCAGCCATTGCCCGGTCAGTTGAAAGCGTCCGTTATTCGAGCCGTTATGCTGGCGTAGCAACTCGAACAGCAGCCCCTTTGCCGTGGCGGTCGCGCCCATGAATGCCACGCTATCCAGCACCGCGTGGGGCAGCGGCGTATAGCTGCCTGACACACTTTCAACAGGCCGCTTAGACTTGCCCATGATGCAAGCCCCTGACGTGTTTTCAGGCTCAGGCAATGCCCTGTTATCACCCAGCAGCATTAAAGCCAATGGGCGCGATTCTGGCGCTATCCAGTAACGGCAAACACGGGTGGCGATGCCGTGATAACCGCGCACCGTTTCCATGCGCCGCATGATCGTGATGCCCATGTTCTGAATCGTGGAAACAGTGGAATGCAGGCAGTGGTCGTGTAGGCTGCGTTCCGCCTCAAACCGATTGAACGATGCGCCGGTCGCAAACGCCGCCAGCACCCGACGCCATTTATGCGGCGTGGATTTGCTGATAGTATCGGCGCTGGAATCTGCAATGCTTGCCGCCGTGGTCATCAGCCCGGCGGCATTTTTTTGGTCTATGGAATCTGGCATGGTCGCCCCCTTATTTGGTCAGGGTGCGGGTGGCTTCCCATTGCAGCAGGTCGACCAGTTTCCAGACCGTCGTGTTTGCGCCCAGCTTGAGAGGTGCGGGCAGGTCATTGGTATGCCGCCATTTCCAGATCGTGGAGGCCGATACCCGGTAACGGGCGCGCATATCGGTCAGGCGTAAAAAGGCTGGGGTGGGGTGTTGGCTGCTGTCCATGTTCGCTTCCTTTGTGTACGTGGAGCAATCCAGAAAGCCCGGATTCCACAGGAAGCAATTTAGTTACACGGCTAGAGGCAAAATAGACCGGATAGGCAGGGGATCAGCCAGCGAAAATAGGCCGGGTAAAGACCTAAACCTTTGCCAGCATTGGCTTTCATTGGCCGGGGGATTTCTTGCCCGCGCCGGGTGTTTTATCCCAATTCGCCACGGTTGCAATGCGCTTGCGCGCTTCATCGCTCAGGGCTGGATAGTTTTTAGCCAGCCAGCCACGAATGAAAACGCGGGGTTTCTCGCCTTGCTTGACGTTCTTACATGCCGCACGCCAGGCAATCAAGGCAATGTCCAGTTCTTCGGGAACTTGATTACCCTCCCGCTCAGCATCATCAATCAAGCTGATTGCTGGCATTTCCGCAGTCTTGCCGGGTTCCAAAGCGCGCCCTAAAAACTCCTGAATCACGGCAGTGCGGACAACTAAAACACTGTCTTTCGGAAAGCCTTTTGTATCACTATAGAAATTTTCAGCAGACATTCTTAAAGCTGCTCCGACTCCCTCTGTATCATTAACGTGCAAAAATTCTTCAACTAATGATCTAGGCACGGTGGTATGTACCTGCTGAAGTACATACAACTGCCCGTCAGCCTCAACATAAGTGAATTCATCGTTATCAGGCTCCAACGCCTCCCCAGTTAGCGATAGGTGATATTTTTCTTTGATATCCATTCGCTCTCTATAAATCGTTGGCAAGTCAAGAACCCCATCTAGGTAAATGACGTCATCGTTTTGAACAGACAATAACCAGTTTGTCATGAACGTAACGCCAGGCATTCTCTTCAGCTCTTCTGGAATGGATCTTTTCTCCACACGCTTTGCCGCCGCCATATTCATCAAATATACAGATAGTGTTAACTGCCCGTCCAAAGCAAAGCGCAGCACGTCGGCTTCGGTTACTTCTTCTTCAAATACGCTTGTTAAATATTTCGCCGCATCCGGCACGGTCAACCATTCTTTCAACTTGAATAACTTGCTCATGCCGCCCCTTCCAGCCCCTTGAATCAGGAAGCCGCACCAGCCGGGCAAGGGGAACCCGGT
>DMQT01000163.1:1232-1564 GCA_003455595.1 Betaproteobacteria bacterium | reverse complement strand
TATCCGCCCAGAATTGCATCATCGCCTTGCGGTAATCCATGTACGCAGCGCGGTTGTAAGCCGCCCGCGTGGCGTTGCCGTCGGCGTGGGCGAGTTGCGCTTCGATCACGTCAGGCCGGATGGTGCCGACGCCGTTCAGATAGGTAGAGGCAATCGAGCGGAAACCGTGGCCGGTCATGCGCCCTTTGTAGCCCAGCCGTTCGATCACTTTCAGCACGGTGTTTTCACTCATGATCGTGCCTTGCCGGTTGCGCCCCGGAAACAGGTGTTCGCCGTGGCCGGTCAGGGGCTGCAATTCCGCCAGTGCGGCGAGGGCTTGCCGGGATAGCGGC
>DMQT01000163.1:0-1084 GCA_003455595.1 Betaproteobacteria bacterium | reverse complement strand
TCTTTTTCACTCAGCGCGGCGAAGTGTTTTACCTTGGGTTGGGGTGCCATCGCGCCCTTGATTTCCGCCGCTGGATTGCTACGCGCCCGCCCGGTGGCGATGGCATAGGCACACGTCGCCCGCACCCGCTGCAATGCCCTAGCGGCGATTTCATGCGCGCCCCGGCCTTCGATAGCCCGCATGGCGTCCAGCACCATCGGCGCATCAATCTCGGCAATCGGGTAATCCCCGAAGCGCGGGAAAATCTCGCGTTCCAGCGTCTTGATCCAGTCGGCGGCGTGGCCTGCTGACCATAGCGGCGTTTTCAGCTTGTGCAGTTCACGCGCAATCAGTTCAAACGAATTGGCCGCTGCAATCCTGGCCTGCTTTTTCTTCGCCTGCTTTGCCGCGCCGGGGTCAGTACCCGCCGCCAGCAACTTGCGCGCATCGTCACGCCGCACCCGTGCTTCCGCCAGCGTCACATCAGGGTAAATCCCCAGCGCCAGCTGTTTGTGCTTATCCGCAAAACGGTACGCCAGCCGCCAGTATTTGCCGCCGTTCGGGTGGATCAGCACAAACAACCCGTGACCGTCGCCCAGCTTGTACGGCTTGGTTTCAGGCTTGGCTTTTCTTACCGCCGTATCGGTCAGCTTCATGGCATTTTCACAGGGTGGGTGTTGCAATCAGAAAGGCGCGCACCGCCGCTGTTTGTTCAGCAGTCAGCAGCATGGTCTTGGCTTTGGATTGAATGTTTGACGCCCCGTCCGTCATGGATAGCCGAAAGGTCGGGAGCCCCTTCGCTTGGCCTTTCTTGATTTCAGCCGCTTGTCGCTTCGCCGCCATCGGGTCAATACCTGCCACCAACAAGCGCCGCGCCTCATCACGCCCAGCCCGTGCCGCTTCCGGCGAAACTACCGGGTATACGCCCAGCGCCAGCGTCTTGCATTTACCTTCGAGCCGATAACTGTAGCGCCAGTATTTGCCGCCGTTTGGATGTATCAACAAATAAAGCCCGCGCCCATCGCCTAGCTTATAACTTGACTTGGGTGGCTGTATCCTGCGTATTTGCTGAATTGTTAGCATTTTGCGGGGACAAGGATTGTCC
>DMQT01000222.1:1966-4023 GCA_003455595.1 Betaproteobacteria bacterium | reverse complement strand
TCTCCATCATTGTCCATGGCATTAGCGTCAAGCCGATGATGAACCGGTTTCAGCGTCGGCAGAAGCGAGCGCCGAAAGTTTAAAGGCTGGTTCAGCAGCCTGTGCAGGGCGCATTGTTGTTGCGCCAAAAGCTGTTGTTATTGAAACGGTGACTGGAAGCGCCCACTTTACCCGCGCCATGACGGACTGATTCGTTCACTGGCACGATCACGCGCCCGTATTTTCCCGTAATGCAATTTCAGCGTTATCCTGCTGTCATGAATCTCCTCCCCACTTTGGCCTTACTGACTGCAGCGGTGCTGCTGGTGCCGCTGTTTCGCCGTGCGGGACTGGGTTCGGTGCTGGGTTATCTGGTGGCCGGGGTGGTGATCGGTCCGTTTGGCCTGGGGTTGATCGGCGATACCCAGGTGGTTTTGCATGTTGCTGAGCTGGGCGTGACCTTGCTGATGTTCTTGATCGGCCTGGAGTTGCAGCCGCGCCGTTTGTGGGCGCTCAGGCGCGAGGTGGTCGGGCTGGGCGCGCTGCAGGTTGTCAGTGTGGCGACTGTGGCAGGGCTGATTGCGTATCTGCTGGGGCTGTCGGCGCTGGCAGCGGGTCTGGTGGGGCTGGCGCTGGCGATGTCTTCTACGGCGTATATCCTGCCGCTGCTGTCCGAACGTCATGAATTGACCAGCCGGTTTGGACGCGAGTCTTTCGCCATCCTGCTGTTTCAGGATGTGAGCGTGATTCCGATTCTGGTGCTGCTGGCGCTGCTCGGGGCGGGGGGTGAAGCGCCGCCCGGCTGGCCGGCGCTGGCGGCGGTGTTGGGATTGCTGCTGGCAGGGCGTCCGGCGATGGGGCTGGTGTTTCGCTATGTGGCGCGATTTGCCGGGCAATCCGGCCGGGAGCTGTTTACTGCAGCCGCGTTACTGGCTGCGGTGGGGATTGCCGTCGGTCTTGAAACCCTGCACCTTTCAGCGTCGCTGGGCGCCTTTCTGGCAGGGGTGCTGCTGGCCGATTCTGAATTTCGTCATGAGCTGGAGGCGTCAATCGAGCCGTTCGAGACTTTGCTGCTGGGGCTGTTTTTCATGGCGATCGGCATGGGGATCAATCTTGGGCTGGCGGCGCAGATGCCGCTGCAGGTGATCGGGCTGGGGGTCGGCATTTTGCTGCTCAAGGGGCTGGTGCTGTATGCCGCGCGCCGACTGGTGGGCGGACAAGCTGAACTGGCGCGCCCGCTGGCGGTGATGATGGCGACCGGCGGCGAATTTGCCTTTGTATTGTTTACCGTGGCACTTAATGCGCAGCTGCTGGCAAGCCGCCAGGCTGCGTTGCTGACCCTGGGCGTGGCCTTGTCCATGGCGCTCGCGCCGTTGCTGCTCAAGGCGCACGATTATCTGGAACGCAGGCGGGCGGCGCGGCAGACACCGCCTTACAGCACCATCGACGACCCGGCGAAAAGTGTCGTCATCGCCGGATTTGGCCGGGTCGGCCAGGTGGTTGGCCGCATGCTCAATGCCCGCAACATCGAGTACACCGCACTCGATATCAGCCCGGAACAGGTGGATTTCGTGCGTAAATTCGGCAACAAGGTGTATTACGGCGACGCCGGTAAACTGAGTCTGCTGAACGCCGCCAAGGTAGGCGAAGCGCGGCTTTTCGTGCTCGCCGTCGATGATGTGGAAGCGTCGATGCGTATTGCCGGGCTGATGCGGCGGCATTTTCCGCACGTGCCGATCCTGGCGCGGGCACGCAACCGTGCCCATTACATGCGGCTGCGCGAACTGGAAATCGACATGGTGGAGCGGGAAACCTGGGGCTCGAGCGTGACCATGGGCAAAATGGCGCTGCATAATCTGGACCCCGGGCAGGACGTTGAGCGGCTGGCAGAGCTGTTTGTGCGCCACGACCAGGCCTTGCTCGAACGCCAGCAGGCGCTGCTCAACGACCAGGCGGAATTGATTAAAGTCTCGATCTCAGCGAGGGCAGAGCTGTCCGATATCTTGCAAAGCGATGCGGAACAGCGCGCCGGTCTGGAGCCTGACCGGCATTAATACGGATCCCGGTTTTATGATCTA
>DMQT01000222.1:0-1795 GCA_003455595.1 Betaproteobacteria bacterium | reverse complement strand
ATTTCAATGCCCTCAATTATGTTGGCACCGATGCACTGCCGCAGGACCAGACCCAGAGTCATCGTCTGCACGAGCCGTCCCATATGCTCAGCAATATCGACCCCATCACCGGACGCGATATCGGTGAGCTGGCCGGACACCCATTTATCGTCGATGGCAACATGACGATGTATTTTGAAACTGAAGAAACGCGGCAGGCGTACCTGGACATGCCCGCCGACCATCCTTTCAAGCTGGTCGATAACCCGACTGACGAGGGTTATGCCGAGGGCTGAGCCTTAATAGTCGTGCCGGGTATGTAGCGTTGGGCAGCGCAGGCGCGCGGGTATCGCAGCATCAGCCCGCGAGTTTTTCCACCCATGCGACGTAGTGATCCATCCAGTTCTGCAACAGGGCCACGCTGCCTGCACCGATGTTACCTTGCCCGTCAAACAGTCCCTCGCGTACATGGATATAGGCCTCGGGTTGCCCCATGGTCGGCGCATCCAGATAGGCGAGTACGTTGCGCAGGTGCTGTTGCGCCATGGCGCTGCCGATGGCGCCGATGGAGGCGCCCAGCACGCCGGCGGGTTTGCCTGACCAGGCATTTTGGCCGTACGGGCGCGAGGCGTGGTCGAGGGCGTTTTTCAGCACACCGGGGATGGAGCGGTTGTATTCCGGCGTGACGAACAGCAGCCCATGCGCGGCGCTGATGCCGGCTTTCAGGCGTTTGACCGACTCGGCAGGCTGCGCGTCGTCGTCCTGGTTATACAGCGGCAAATCGCCGATGCTGAGGTGCGTGAAGCTGAAATGGGCGGGAGCCAGTTTGGCCAGGCCGTTGGCCAGCTGGTGGTTGAATGAATCTTTGCGCAAGCTGCCGACGACGACGGCGATCTGGTAGGTATTCATGTGGCTCTCCTGTAAAAAAGTGGCGGAAATGAATTTCGATCAAGCCGGGTGAGTTGCCCCGCCCCAGACATAGGCGTCCATGCTGAAATTGCCATAGCTGAAACGGGGCTGGTAACGCATGACCGGGTCACCGTGCGTCGCCCCCAGCGCCACGAATAGCGGCAGGAAATGCTCCTCGGTGGGATGCGCTTCATGACCCAATGACTCGGTGCGGTAGGCGAGTAGGCCGGAAACGTCGTGCGTACTCAAACGCTGCGCCACCCAGTCGTTGAATTGCTGCGCTTGCGGCAATGGTGCCTGACCGTCGCGGGTCATCCAGGCGAAGTTGTGCGTAATCGCGCCGGAGGCAAGGATGAACACGCCTTCGTCGCGCAGCGGCGCCAGTGCCTGACCGAGTGAAACGTGGTAAGCCGCGTCGGCGTGCTGTACCAGCGATAACTGGGTGACCGGCACGTTGGCCTGCGGGTACATCGCCGTTAGCGGTGCCCAGGCGCCGTGATCAAGGCCACGACTGGGGTGAAGATCGGCAGCGATGCCCGCGTTGGACAGCAATGCCACGGCGCGCTCGGCCAGCAGCGGTGCGCCGGGCGCGGGGTAGTACATACGCTGCAATGCGGGTGCAAACCCGGCGAAATCATGCAGCGTCGGCGGTACGCCGGACAAGCTGGCAGTGGGGCGACGCGCTTCCCAATGCGCCGAGACCACGAGTATCGCCTTCGGTCGTGTGACCTGCCGGCCGATTTGTTGCCAGCAAGCCACGGCGTCGGGTGCGTTCAGCAGGGCATCCGGCGCACCGTGCGAGACAAACACCACAGGCATACGGGCAGACATCGTGCGTGCCCTACTGTTTGATGGCTTCCATCGCGATCGACAGCGTCACGTCATCCGACACCATGGGCGCGTATTT
>DMQT01000243.1:6603-6986 GCA_003455595.1 Betaproteobacteria bacterium | reverse complement strand
CTGCGCGGCTGGCTGCTGACGATACCGGCGGCGTATATCGCCATCGAGGCGGGCTGGCTGGTGCGTGAAGTGGGGCGGCAGCCGTGGATTGTGTACGGCATGATGCGCACTTCGCACGGCGCGAGTAACGTGCCGGTCGCGGTGCTGCAATGGTCGCTGCTGTCGTACATCGTGTTTTACAGCGTGATCGGCGTTGCGGCACTGGTGTTCATGCGCGGCGTGTTGCGCAAAGGGCCGGTGTTTGAAGACCCGCCCCATCCGCCTGCGCGTCACACCGGTATCCACTCTCAGCCTGTTGTTGCACAAGGAAGCCATTGATGGAAACTGTCGCAATCGATTCTACCCATCACCTGCTGGCGACCATCTGGTTCCTCATCATCGGC
>DMQT01000243.1:0-6447 GCA_003455595.1 Betaproteobacteria bacterium | reverse complement strand
GAAACCTGGCTGGTGGTGATCGGCGGCACGCTGTTCGGCGCGTTTCCGCTGGTGTATGGCACGGTATTGCACGGGCTGTACATCCCGGTCATCGTCATGCTGCTGGGCTTCATGCTGCGCGGCGTGTCGTTTGAGTTCCACGAGCTGTCGGCCAACAAGCCGATCTGGAGTTTCACGTTCGGACTCGGCAGTCTGGTCGCCGCCGTGGCGCAAGGCTTCGCGCTGGGCGGGCTGCTCAATGGCGTGGCGGTGATGGATGGCCATTTCGTCGGCGGCGCAATGGACTGGCTGTCGCCGTTCAGCGTGTTTGTCGCCCTCGGCGTGGTGGCCGGATACGCCATGCTCGGCTCCACCTACCTCATCATGAAATCGCGCGGCATGATGCAGGACGCCTGCTTCGAGCGCGGCCATCTTCTGGCACTCGCAATGATCGTGACGGCAGCGGTGGTGACAGTGTGGACACCGATGCAGTATCCGCAGATTTACACGCGCTGGTTCAGCGTGCCCAACGTGTATTACTTCGCGCTGTTGCCGCTGGCCGCGTTTTCCAGCTTCATCATGCTGCTGCGCGCGTTGAAAAAGCGTTACGAAGTTGCGCCCTTCGTGTGGACCACGCTGATCTTCCTGTTCTCGTTTATCGGCCTGGCGGCAACCTGGTTCCCCTACCTCATTCCCGGCTACGTCACCATCGATGAGGCCGCTGCCCCGAACAATACGCTGGTGTTCATGCTGGTCGGCATCGGCATGCTGATCCCGGTGATGATGACTTACAACATCTACCAGTATGTGGTGTTTCGCGGCAAGGTTGACCCGGACCACGCGCATACGTACTAAGTGCGTCGTTCTGGGAGAGGCGCCGGGTCTGCGCTGGCTGGCACAGTCGTGCTGTGCGTTACTCCAAATCCATCGGCGGAAAATCCGGCAGCGCTTCTTCGATCTGCACGGTGCGGTTTCTGCCTGCCTGTTTCGCTTCAGAGAGCGCCTTTTCGGCACGCTTGACGATCAGCTCGGAAGTGTCCTTGGGTGCATTGGTGGTAATCCCGGCGGAAAAGGTCACCGTCAGGCCCGCAGCGATGCCTGCCCAGTCGCACCCAGCCACCGCTTTGCTCAGCCGACCCATGGCAATCATGCCCTGGTCCAGCCAGGTGGCGGGCAACACAATCCCGAATTCGCCGCCGTCGAGACGGCCAAAACGGTCCACCGTCCGGAGCAGTTTCACCGCCGTATCGGCCACGGTCTTCAGCACGACATCCCCAACCGGCCGGCCGTATTGCTCATTCGCCTCCTTGAAGCGGTCGAGATCCATGATCGCGAAACAGAATGGATGGCCGGTTCGAAGCGCGCGCTGCAGCTCTGCCTCGAGCATTTCGATGAGACTGCGCCGGTTGAGCACGCCGGTGAGCGGATCATGTCGGGACAGTTCTTCGATCTGGCTGCGTAAATCCTGCAGCGCCTGGTCTTTTTCAGACAGCTGCTGGCGCAAGCGACTGCAATTGGGGCAAGTATCCTGTTCTGTTGTCATTGGCGTTCCGTTATTGCAAAACGGTTGATGGCCGGATGCCTGCATCCGGATTTTTATAAAATTGCAACGCGCATCATGCCATCGTAATTGATTGATGCGCAATGAAACGGGTGATTCCGCATGCGTATGACACCGCCCATTGTGTCGGCAGCATGGCGTGTGATACCCATGCCTTAAAGGCGGCTCAAGGCCGGAAGGCGTCATTGATAAACGGTAAATACGACCCCCAACGGTCGTTCACCCTCATACCGAGATGCTGCCCTATGAGGCGCAGGCAATGAAACAGGATTGCCACTACCTGACTTTTATCAAGACAACACACCCAGCGCGACCAGCACCACAATGATGCCCACAATGACAGCTCCACCGCTTAGCAACAGAACTGCGCCTGCCGCGCAGTTTTTGGCGATTTTGATTGCGGGATGCATCTCGGGATGCAGATGGTCGATGAGCGACTCCAGGGCTGTGTTGAATAGTTCTGCAGCCAGCACCAGCAAGGCAATAGTCAAGCATATCGCCCACCATACGGCAGATACCTGCAACAGCAGGAGCGCGACCGGCAGGGCGATGGCGAAGCCGACCTGGGTGCGGAAACTGCGCTCGTTTCGCCACGCTGCAGTAATGCCTGCCCAAGCGAAGCCGAGCCGGTGCCGCATTCCTTTGTTCTTCATATCATTCACTCCGGCTGATAGATCAGCAGCACGTTTTTATCCCAGACGATCTCGTCGCTGGCCGATTGAGGCACGCCGTCACGCCTGACAAAACGTGTCGGCAAACCTGAAAGACTCGCGAACAAAACTTGGCGTGGTGCATTGAAATCCTGACCATCCTGCGGCAGGTTAAACCAGGCCAGCGGGCGATGTATTCTTTCCTGTGTCACTGTGCCGATCCATATTGGTGTGCGCGGGATCTGCAACATTGTTTCTGATGACCACAAGCGCAACACCAAGCGCTGGTCCGGCATGCCCTTGAGCGGGTAGATCATAGCCAGCGTTTCATAACGACCATCATGCACATGCGGCAGCAGCGGCAATTGCATGGCAGTGCGGTGGGTGTCGAGCCAAAGCAACAGGCGCTTACTGGACACCGGCAATGCTTCGCGCCACCCTTGCGCCGCCAGCCAGGCGCGCAGGAAGTTGAGCGACCCTACCCACTGAACGGTAAGCGGCTGCTCATACTCGCCCTCGATATCGATGCGCCAGGCGGGCAGGGTTTGCCAGCCCTGGCGCCACCAGTCCTGCTGCGCCATCACTGTGGATGGCCGCTGAACCGCGTAACGCGCGGTGTCGGCGCTGCGCTGGTTAGCGGCATGAATGACGGCACCCACGATGAGCGCGCTGGCCGCCACAGTCAGCAGGCCGCGCGCCGCTAGCGCAGGCGCCGGGCGGCGCAAGTAGGCGATGCCCAGCAGCGCCACCCACGCCACGCCGAAACTTAAACCACCCAGCACGTCGGACAGCCAGTGCGCGCCCAGATAGATGCGCGAGAAAGCGATCAGGCCGGCGAGCAAGGCCATGACGCTGAATACCGCGAGTTGCCCGCGCAAGGACAGTTCGCGCGCGGCGAGCACCGCCAGAAAGCCGAAGATGACGATGCTCATGGCCGCATGGCCGCTGGGGAAACCGAACGCGATGCTGCCGTCGTACATGGGCAGCGGGCGCGGCAGACCGAATCTCGCTTTAAAAATTACCGTGAGCACTGCGCCGAAACTCGCTGCGGCGAGCCAGTAGGCAGCCGGCCGCCAGGCGCGTTTCCACACCAGCCATAGCAGCACTGCCGCGATGACCGGAAGCGTCACCGCGGCATCGCCCAATTGAGTGAGCGCGATCATGACGCTGTCGCCAAAGGGCGTGCGCAGCCCTTGCAGCAGGTGATAGACCGTCTTGTCGACCACCACCAGTGGATCGCCGGTCAGCACATCCTCGATAATCCCGAAAAATACCCACGCAGCGGCGATCAATACCGCCGCGAACACCAGCAAGGCGCGGGATTCTGTGCGTGTCGGATCAAGCAGCGCTGCGATCATGCCACGCAATGACCAGGCTCTCACTGGCAGCGCGCTACCCGCCCAGGTCTGAAGTTGCGCTAACCCTTGTTCGGCGCGCGGTTGCAGCCAGATCACGCTGCGGCTGACAATCCAGACACCGCTCCAGATCAGGATCAATAGCAGCACGAAGATCAAAGCGAGGCGCGTTGCCACCGCGCCCGCCAAACCCAGCGAGGCGCCGAAGACGACACCGGGCAGGATATAGGTCGGCGCCCAGCCGAGCGCTGACAGGATGTTGGCCGCATAGAAGCGTGCCGGAGGCATGCCGAGCATGCCAGCCACCGCCGGAATCACGGGGCGTACCGGTCCGACGAAGCGCCCCAGGAAGATACTCATGCTGCCGTGCCGATGAAAAAACGTCGTGCCCTTTGCCAGCAGTTTCGGATAGCGGCTGAAAGGCCAGAGATTATGCAATTCGGCACGGTAGTGACGTCCCAGCCAGTAGCTGCTGGCGTCTCCGGCAATCGCGCCTGCGGCCGCGCACGCCAATGTGGTCCATAGGTCTAGCGAACCGACCGCTACGATGGCGCCTGCGCCGAACATAATGAGCGCGCCGGGGACGAACAGCCCCACGACCGCGAGAGATTCGGTGAACGCGGCGAAAAAAACGGTCGCATAGGCCCACTCGGGGTGTCGGGCAATCCAGGCGATTAAAGCATTAAAGCTGGTAATGTCCATACTGGCTGGAAAGCACTCCACGAAGGCCATAAATCCGAATTTACGCGCTTGTGTAACCCGCCTCACGTTGGCGGCGAACGGCGCGTCGAAGACCGTGTCAATTTCCGCTATGTGGCAGTATGGCAGGCATTCCTTCCATCTAAAATCGGCTACAAGAGGATTCAGGCATGTTGTCGCGTTTGCCTGTGGCGCATCGAATCTTGGCGTAACGAGCCGCACAACGCTTGATTCATGGCCGACGCCTCCTGGCTGGCTATCAGGGTATGTAATGATATTGTGAACTGAGGGCGTAGTGTTGCCGCCGAGTCTTGGCCAACCGTCCGGTTTTGGCACTTAGCAGCCCTCGCGATGTTCATGCCAACTCAACACCACACAAAAATATCGCTCAGGCCGGAACGGGTGCCAATCAGGCAGCCAGGCGTTCGGTTTCCAGCGCATGCGCACGTTGCAGGATAGCGCGCGCGTTATCCTGTTCATCGGCGCTGGCATGGGCGATGACCAGCGCGTTGAGCGTAGCTTGCACCTCGGGTGTAAACGCAGGTGCGTTGCGTGCGGCTTCAATGGATTGCTGAACCATGGAAGGTTTCTTGGGTTTGGTTTGCTGCTCGGTCATATCGCGTTCCTTTCCGGAAGTGATGAATGCGCCTTACATACAAAAATTCGGATAGGCTCGGTCTTTGGCTTACCATAAAGCATCTTCTAATTTGGCTAATCAATCCCTTCATGTCAGCCACGCTCGTTACCGACCTGTCTCGTGCCCAGTTTGCCTTGACTGCGCTGTTCCATATTGTGTGGCCGGTGCTCACCATCGGGTTATCGTTTTTTCTGGTGGTGATCGAAGCGCTGTGGCTCAAAACCGGCGATGTTGACTACTATCGCCATGCGCGTTTCTGGGCAAAATTGTTTGTGCTCAATTTCGGTGTGGGGGTCGTCACCGGCCTGCCGCTGGAATTTGAATTCGGCACCAACTGGGCAGAATTTTCACGCTTCGCCGGAGAGTTTTTCGGTGCGGTGCTGGGTTTTGAAGGCGCCATGGCATTCATGCTGGAGGCGGGTTTTCTCAGCATCATGCTGCTGGGCTGGCAGCGCGTGCCGCGTGCGGTGCATTTTTTTGCCACGCTGATGGTGGCGGTCGGCGCCAGTTTGTCGGCATTGTGGATCGTCATGGCGAATTCCTGGATGCAGACGCCGGCGGGCGGCTCGGTGGTGAACGGGCGCTTTGTGGTCACCGATTTCTGGGCTGCCATGTTCAATCCGGATATGGTGTGGGGGGTGAGCCACATGTGGGTGGCCTCGCTGGAAACCGGTTGTTTCGTAGTGGGCGGTGTGTCGGCCTGGTATGTTCTGAAAAACCGCAATCCGGCGTTTTTCATGAAGAGCTTCAAGATGGCGGTGCTGGCGGCGGTGCTGATTACCCCTTTGCAAATTTACCTGGGTGACGGTTCGGGTAAATCCGTATTTGTTTACCAGCCAGCCAAGGGCGCGGCGATCGAAGGCCACTGGCACACCAATGCGGTTGGCCAGGGCGCGGCGTGGGCTGTTGCCGCCTGGCCCGACGCAGAAAAAGGCGCCAATGACTGGGAAGTCAAGATTCCTAATGCGTTGAGCCTGCTGGCAACCAGCACCTGGGACGGCCAGGTGAAAGGCCTGCTCGATATTGCGCCGCAGGATCGCCCGCCCGCATTGCCGCTGTTGTTTTACAGCTTCCGCTTGATGGTGGCGATCGGTTTGTATTTCTTCGCATTGATGGCAGTGAGCCTGTGGCACGCATGGCGCCACGGCTGGCAGGAGGCGGCCTGGCAATCACGCGCATGGCTGCTCAAAGGCTGGCTGTGGGCGGTGCCGCTGGGCTATGTCGCGGTGGAACTGGGCTGGACCGTGCGCGAGGTCGGACGTCAGCCGTGGCTGGTTTATGGTTTGCTGCGCACCAGCGAGGGCGCGTCGCAGATCCCGGCGTCCAGCGTCATGTTCAGCATGGCCGGATACACCGTGCTCTATATCGTGCTGGCGATAGCGTTTTTTATTTTTGCGCGACGCTGGCTGCGCAAAGGCCCGGACCTGACGCTGGAACCGCCTGCAGTTCCCCCGCACGGTTGGCAGGATCGGCGCATCTGAACGAGCTAACGGTGTAATCATTCAAGGACGAACGCTGTATGGACATGCAAAGTTTCCTGGTGGCATTCTGGATCGGCGTAGCCGG
>DMQT01000106.1:2524-10214 GCA_003455595.1 Betaproteobacteria bacterium | reverse complement strand
GCGGCGCAGAAGGGGAAGCTCATCCGCATGGCCTTGATATGTTACTGATTTTACAAGTCAGGCCTGGCGTGGCGTAGATGGGTGGTCTCCTGGCGTGCGAATCCATTGCTATGCGTGAAAATATAAACCAGACTAGCAGAACTTGGTTTACAAGAGACTTCTCATGTCATGCGCACCGTTAATATTCATGACGCTAAAACTATAAAACCAGTCATCGCATCATTCCAGCAGACTAGCCCAACTCCGTCAGCAATCGCTCCATCATCCCCTCCGCCTGCCGTGCATAACTGCCGCCGAACAAATTGGCGTGGTTGAGGATGTGATACAGATTGTAGAGCGGTTTGCGCACAGCATAGCCTGCATCGAGTGGCCAGGCTTCGTGATAAGCGGCGTAAAAATCAGCCGGGAAGCCGCCGAATAGTTCGGTCATGGCGAGGTCGGTTTCACGGTCGCCATAATAACTGGCCGGATCGAAGATGACGGGTTTTCCGCTGTGCGTGTAACCGACGTTGCCGCTCCATAGATCGCCGTGCAGCAGCGAGGGCAGCGGCTGGTAGCCCTCAAATAAGCCGTGCAGCTGCGCCATCAGGCGTTCGCCCTGGTGTTGCAGCGTGCCGCCGAAGCCTTTACGCGCTGCCAGTTCCAGTTGAAACCCGAGGCGCTGGTCGCGCCAGAAAGCGATCCAGTCGTCGCGCCAGGCGTTGCGCTGCGGGGTGCTGCCAATGTGGTTGTCATGGTTGAAGCCGAATTGCGGGGTATGTGTGCGATGCAGGGCAGCGAGTTGCTGGCCAAGCTGTATGGCGTTGCCGTGATCCTGCAAATCCAGCCACTCCAGCACCAGATAGGCTTGTCCGGCGGCAGCGCCGCAGCACACCGGTAACGGTACGCGCAGGCTGTGGCTGGTGGCGAGGGCGGCCAATCCAGCGGCTTCGGCTGCAAATACCGGTAGCTTGTCGGCCTGATTGGTTTTCACAAAATAGCGCGCGCTACCGTCTTCAATACGCCAGGCATTGTGGATGCAGCCGCCGCTCACCGGGGTGCGATGGCGGATATGGAATGTGCTGCCCGTTGTGCTGCGGATATGCTGTTCGATAAGCGGCCACAGGCGCATGGCTATTTGCGTAGCGTGAGGTCGGGTTGAATGGCGAACGTCAGCCGGGCATGGGCGTCGCGCAACGCGGCTTCCGCCTGCGCCGGGGTGGCGGCGCGGCTGAAAATGAAACCGAGGTAGCTGGCACTTTCAGGTGCCGGCGCGATGCGCTGGCCGGGGCGAGCGCTGATTTGGATGGCGTCGATGTGGGGCACGCTGCGGGCGGCGTCGAGGCCGTCCACCCCTTGATAAATACCGCGTAGCGGCACCGGGATCATCATCACGCCGCTGGCATCCGCATCCGTGGACAGGGCAATCGGCAGCGCTAGCGCGTGGCGCAGGATGAGCTCCTCCAGCGGCATGCCCAGACGTGTCCGCAGCATGCGCCCGCACAGGCCGCCGATGGAACGTGCGGCGATTTCGAGCAGCCATACGCCGCGATCATTGACGCGCATTTCGGCGTGAATCACGCCGTGCGTCAGGCCCATCGCAACACACGCCGTGGCGACGTAGTGCTGAATCGCTTGCTGCTGTGCGGTGGCCAGGCGCGATGGCGTGACATAAATCGTTTCTTCAAAATACGGCCCGTCCAGCGGGTCGGGCTTGTCAAACAGCGCCAGTACGCGCAGTTGACCGTTTTCCAGCAGGCCTTCGAGGGCGTATTCAGGACCGGGGATGAAGGCTTCGACCAGTAAACCGAGTTGTGCCGCGTCGCGATCATCGCGTTGCTGAATCTGTTGCGCCTGCTGGATGGCACAATTGAATTCGGTGTCGGTGTCGGCGCGCATTACGCCCCGGCTGGCCGACAGGCAGCGTGGCTTCACGACCACCGGGTAAGGCAAGCGGGCGTCAATCGCATTGTGATGGTGGTAAAACGCAGGGCAGTTCAGCCCGGTTTCGCGCAGCAACTGGCGAAACGCCAGCTTGTCGCGGCTTATGCGCACTGCCGCCAGCGTATTACCCGGCAGGTTCAGCCGGTCGCGCAGAATGGCGGCCAGTTCGACCCCGGCATCGTCCACTGCCAGCACGGCATCAATGCGCCGTCCCAGCGCAGTCAGTACTTGCTCGGCGGCGGCTTCGGGCTGGTCGAAATGTAGCGACAGGATGGGCGTCAGGCCCTGCTGGGCGGCCAGTTGGTGGCAATGGTCAGCCGCACAAACAACCTCAATGCCCAGGCGTTGCGCCGCGTCGAGAAAATCCTGATTGCGGTAGCTGGCGACCGGCAGCAGCAACAGCACGCGCGGCATGATTCAGAACGACTGCAGTTGCTGGTCGGTGGGTTCGGCGCAGCAGTACCAGGGTTCGGACAGACGCGCGATGGTTTCGCCGAAGTCGGCGTGTTCCAGCGTCGGCGCGGGCAATCCGGCAGCGTCATGCGCAAGCTGCCAGATCGCCTTGAATACCACGCCGCGTGGCGCGTCCTCCTGCTGCATCACGGTGGTCATGATCTGTTGCTGTAGGGCATCGACGCGCGGGTCGGCATGCTGCCATGGATAACCCAGCAGGGTTTGGTCGAACGGCTGCAAGCGCTCGGCAAAGCCCGCTAAATTCAACAGATACGAACCTTGCGGCACCAGCAGGCGAATCGCCAGCTGCACCGGCGGCACCGCCTGCACCAGTTTCAAGCGTAGCAATTCGCGCAGCAAGTCAAGGTAGCCGTCGAGCGTGGTCCACGGCGTGAACGGCACAAACGTCGGCGCGAGGAAAATGCTGTGCTCACGGCACAGGCGTAAGGCGCGCTCGAAATCGGCGCGGGTGTGATGCTTGTCGAGGTGTTCGAGAATGGCGTCGTCAACCGCCTCGACCGCACTGGTGATGAACAGGCAGCCGGTGTCGCGTAATGTTGGCAGCAGGTCGGCGTGGTCGAGCAGGTGCTGGATCTTGATGGTGGCGTCAAAACTCAGGTTGGGAAAACGCTGGTGCATGGCGTCAAGGATGCGCAGCGCGTGCGTCGGGCCATTGAAAAAGTCCGGGTCGCCGAAGGAGATGTGTTCCGCGCCCGCCACCACCTGCTGCTCAATGTCGGCCAGTACCACGTCCATCTGCACCGGGCGGAATTTGCCCTGGTATACCGGCACCACCGGACAGTGGCGGCACAAGTGCTTGCAGCCGCGTGTGGTCTCGGTAAAGCCCACCACTTTATTGCCGCCGTCGGGCAGGATCAGGTGGGCGTAGCGCGTGAGACGAGGCAGGTCGCTGCGATCTGGAGTAAGGAATTCGACTTTGGCGAGCGGCACGCTGACGTGGTTGTGCGAGGGGTGTTCGCCGTCGCGCAAACGCTCGGCCAGCGCCACCAATTCAGGTTCGTATTCTCCGCCGATCAGGCTGGCTACGCCGAGTTCGTGCAACAGCGCGGCATTCATCGGTGCATACAGGCCATACATTGCGAGTTCCGCCTGCGGTGCCAGTTCGCGGATTTTAGGCAGCGCAGCAATCGCGATGCGCGTGGCGGTGTGCATGCCCAGATGCAGCGCGATCAGCGTGGCGCCGTGTAATACAGCGGGGTCGAGTTTTTGCAGGCTTAAATCCAGGCAGGCGACGTCAAATCCGGCGGCCTTGAGCAGTGCGGCCGGTGCCGCGAGATTGAACGATTGCCGCCCCAGCTCGTAAGGGTTGATGAGCACGACCTTGCAGGCAGGCGGCGCGTCGTCCGGTTCGCCCCAGTCTATCGCGAAGGGATCGCTATTTGGACTGGGGGCGGTCATCAAAGCCGGGGATCGGTTCACGCGATGCACCGGCTGCGGCCATGCGCTCGAGGTAGCGTGCCCACAGCGCGTCCTGGTCGGTGCCGAGCTCATATAAGTAGTCCCAGGAATAAATCCCGGTGTCATGGCCGTCGGAAAAAATCGGCTGCACGGCGTAACTGCCGACCGGCTCGATGCCAGTGATTTCTACATTCTGCTTGCCGACCTGCAATACTTCCTGCCCCGGGCCATGGCCGCGCACTTCGGCGGAGGGCGAATACACGCGCAGCAATTCGTACGGCAATTTAAAACGGCTGCCGTTATTGAAGGCGATTTCCATGAAACGCGACTGCTGATGCAGCTTGATTTCGGTCGGGGTAGGGGTGTTTTTGTCCAGTCCTGCCATGAGGGTACCTGCTGGATGGGTGTGTGATCGGGTTGGTGCGCCCAGCAGGATTCGAACCTGCGACCCTTGGCTTCGGAAACCAATACTCTATCCATCTGAGCTATGGGCGCGTGAAGGGGGCAAGAATAGCGATTTTCAGGCAGGTAGTCTACATCTAGCGCTTTTGCCAAGGCTGCTTTTGCCGTTATAATCCGGGCTTTAATCTTTTGCCGTTAAGGGATGTAAGCATGAGCGATGACCACGCCAAGATGACCAAAACAACACCGCAGCAGTTTTTTGTCGCGCTGTGGGCTGGAATGTTTGCACCTATCATAGCCATTGCGCTGATTATTGGATTGATCGCCCATATCCAGGGCACGCACGGTGAGCATGACTCGCTGGCGTACAACGATAAAGCCACCGACGCCCGTATCAAGCCGATAGGCGACGTGGTGGTTGTGGACGCTAGCGCTGTTCGTGTGGAAAAAGAAGGCAGCGTGGTGTTTGCCGAAGTGTGTACGTCGTGCCATACCGCCGGCGCGCTGGGTGCACCCAAGTTTGGCGACAAGGCTGCTTGGGGGCCGCGTATTAAACAAGGTTACGAAACCCTCATCCACCATGCAGAAGAAGGTATCCGCCAGATGCCTCCACGCGGCGGTAACCCGGACTTGTCTGATATAGAAATTGCGCGTGCGGTGGCCTACATGGCCAATGATGCCGGTGCCAAATTTGTACCACCTGAAGCCCCTGCCGCGCCTGCTGCTGCCGGTGCGACACCTGCTGCCCCAGGCGCAGTTGCGCCTGCAGGTGCCGTAGCGGCGCCAGCGGCGCCCGGTGCTGCTGCCGCACCCGCGGCCCCAGCTGCAGCCAAGCCTGCAGTCGCCAGCAAAAAGTCCTGATCAGATGCGGTGGGCGATGGCCTGTGTCGTCCACCGTGTTTGCTGACTAGCGTCATGCCTAAGCCCTGCCCTGCCTGCGGAAGCGAGAAGTACCGGATCGCTTCCCTGCGTGCGGGCGATTCGCTGCCGCACCGTTTGCTGTTTACCGCCTTGCGTTGTCGTGACTGCCGCGAGCGCTTCTGGATTTTCAGTCCGTTCAAAATCGCATTGTTTGTGGTGCTGTTCGCGCTGCTCGTGCTCTGGCTGGTCTGGGGCAACCCCAATCACCAACCCAGCCTGAACGCCAGCACGCTGGTCCGCGCGGACCAGCGTTTCACCACCTTGTCGAGCCGGGCGAAAAACGGCGATGCCGATGCCGAACTGCAACTTGGCAAGCTATATGCCAACGGCGAAGGCGTTATTGTTAATGACCGCGAAGCTGCAAGATGGTTTGCCAAAGCCGCCCATAACGGCAACTCTGAAGCCCAGTACTGGTATGCCATTGCGCTACTGGAAGGCCGCGGTGTGGTGCAGGATTACCAGGCTGCATTGAAGTGGATCGAACCGCCCGCGCGGCGTGGCAATCCCGACGCGCAATTTCGTCTTGGTCAGATGTACCGGTTTGGCACCGGCACTCCGGCCGACAAGGTCAAGGCTTACACCTGGTTCAATCTGGCCGCGGCACAAGGCGTGGACGACGCATTGAAAGCGCGCGACAGCGTAGTGTGGCAGCTCAAGCCGGATGAAGTTGCCGCAGCGCAGGCCGAGGCACACAAGATCAGCGACGCCATGGTCAAGGCTGCTGACACTGCTGCACCCCCGCAGCTCGCTGCCGTACCCGTGCTCAAGCCGTCGCACAGCCTGACTACGTCGCCGCCAGCATCGCCTTGAGTTGTGCCAGCCGCGCATTGCCTTGCTGACGCTGTTCGGCCGGGTCGAGCTGGTCGCCAGATTTGCGGATGTCTTCCTGAGAAATCTCACTGATAAAGCGTGACGGCTCACAGCTCTGCACTTCACCGGCGCGCTTGCGGCGCTTGCAGTAGCTGATGGTGAGCGAGCGCTGTGCACGCGTAATGGCAACGTACATCAGCCGCCGTTCCTCCTCCAGCGTGCCGTTTTCCACCGATTCGCGGTGCGGCAGAATGTCTTCTTCGGCACCGACCAGGAACACATGGCCGAATTCCAGCCCCTTGGCGGCGTGGATGGTGGACATGCGCACTGCATCCACTTCGGCATCTTCTCGATTTTCCAGCAGCGTGATGAGTGCGATGGTCTGGGTCAGCTCGATCACGTTCTTGTCGTCGGCCTCGCCTTTCTTGCCGAGCCAGCCGGTGAATTCCAGCACATTGTTCCACTTGCTCTGCGCGCTGCGCGTTTCTTCGCTGTCGAACAGGTGGGTTTCGTAGGCAATCGCCTTGAGCAGATCGGCCATGATTTCCGCCGCCGGGGTCTTGCGCACGCGCTGCTCCAGGCCGTTGATGAAGTTGCAGAACTCCATCAACGGCTCCAGCTGACGCGCCGCCATCTGGCTCTGGAAGCCTGCTTCAAACGCCGCTTCAAACAGGCTGACGTGGCGCTGCCCGGCATATTCGCCAAGTTTTTCCAGCGTCGCCGTACCGACGCCGCGCTTGGGTGTGGTCACCGCGCGGATGAACGCCGGGTCGTCGTCGCTGTTCGACAGCAGGCGCATGTAGGCAATGATGTCCTTGATCTCGGCCTTTTCGAAAAACGACTGCCCGCCCGACATCATATACGGGACTTTTTCATTGCGTAAAAACTGCTCGAACACCCGCGCCTGATAATTGCCACGATATAGAATCGCGTAATCGCCAAACCGCGTGCGGTGTTCGAACTTATGCGCCAGCAGCCGCATTACGACGTTCTGCGCCTCTTCTTCTTCGTCTTTGGCGGCCATGATGTGCAGCGGGTCGCCGTGGCCGTGCTCGCTCCACAGGTTTTTTTCGTACAGCCGGGTATTGTTGGCAATCACGCTGTTGGCGGCGCGCAGAATCCGCACCGTGGAGCGGTAATTCTGCGTCAGCTGGATGACTTTCAGGCGCGGGTAATCCTCGTGCAACTGGTGCAGGTTTTTCACGTCAGCACCGCGCCAGCCGTAAATCGCCTGGTCGTCATCCCCCACTGCGGTAAACGCGCCCGACACGCCGGTCAGCAATTTCACGATCTGGTATTGGCACGCGTTGGTGTCCTGGTATTCGTCCATCAGCAGGTAGCGCAGCTTCTTGCGCCACTTTTCCAGCACCTCGGCGTCACTGGCAAACAGCTCGGCAGGCAGGCGGATGAGGTCGTCGAAATCCATCGCCTGATACGCCTTGAGCGTGTCCTGATAACGCAGGTAAACCTTGGCGTAGGTGGCGTCGAGGTCGTTTTCGGCGGCATCGAGCGCAGCGATGGGCGACAGCAGCGCGTTTTTCCAGCCCGAGATGCGCCATTGCGCGCGGCGGATTTCCTGCTTGTCGGTGGTTTTCAGTATCTCGTTTACAATCTGCATCGCATCGGCAGAATCGAATATGGAAAATTGCGGCTTGTAACCCAGCCGCCCGGCTTCCTGGCGCATGATCTGCACCCCGAGCGCGTGAAACGTACACACCGTCAGCCCCTTGGCGGGCTTGCCCTGCAACAGCTTGGCGACGCG
>DMQT01000106.1:2097-2445 GCA_003455595.1 Betaproteobacteria bacterium | reverse complement strand
CCGGCCAGCACCAGTAACGGGCCATCCAGGTATTTGACCGCTTCGCGCTGGGGAGAATTGAGATGGGACAGCATGACAAACCACGACGAGACAAGGCCGGGATTTTAACATGAGCACTTACGCCATCGGCGATTTACAGGGCTGCTTCGAAGCACTGCACAAGCTGCTTGATCTGATTGCCTTCGACCCGGCGCAAGACCGCATCTGGCTGGTCGGCGACCTGGTCAATCGCGGCGCGGATTCACTCGCCGTGCTGCGCTGGGCGCGTGACATGGGCGACACGGTGACGGCGGTGCTGGGCAACCATGACCTGCACCTGCTGGCGGTGGCCGAAGGCTTCGTCAAACC
>DMQT01000106.1:326-1991 GCA_003455595.1 Betaproteobacteria bacterium | reverse complement strand
GCCGGGCTGTTGCCGCAGTGGAGCACGGCGCAGGCCCTGGTGTTGGCTGGCGAGGTCGAAGCGCGTCTGCGCGCGCCCAACTATCGGGGCTTTCTCGCGCATATGTATGGCAATCATCCGGATCGCTGGGACGAGAGCCTGCACGGCATTGAGCGCCTGCGCCTGATTACCAACGCCATGACACGGCTGCGCTTTTGTACCCCGGACGGGGTGATGGAGTTCAAGACCAAAGGTTCGCCCGAACAGCCGCCGCCTGGTTGTGTGCCATGGTTTCAGGTGCCGGGGCGGGCCAGTATCGGCAGTCCGATCGTGTTTGGCCACTGGTCGGCGCTGGGCTTGCGTGTTGAAACCGACTGCATGGCGCTGGATACCGGTTGCCTGTGGGGCGGCCAGCTCAGCGCCCTGCGGCTGGACGACCGCCGGGTATTTCAGGTGGCATGCGCTGGACTGACAGGCATAACGCACTGGCAATAGCGGTTTCGGCCCGCTGTGCCAGCTCGCGACGGGAACGGCCGGCAGATTCAATCAACGGGCAATAATGGAGTTCCGCCACGATCCCGCGCGCGCCGCACACCGCCCACAGCGAATGCAGCAAGCCGGTTTCACCAATAAACAGGGTTTCCAGATTCCGGCTGCCGTCGGGGTTGACGTAGCGAATGCCCACAGGGCATAGCGGCGCGCCACTGTCAGCAGCCGCTTGCAGCAGCGAGGGCTTGAACGGAAACAGCGTGGTGCCGTCGCTGGTGGTGGCTTCGGGGAACATGCCCACATCCCTGCCACACTGCAGCAAATCCACCAGTGTGCGCATCACCCGCCCGGTGTCGCGGCTGCGCTGGCGCTGAATGAATACCGTGCCGGATTGCGCCGCCAGCCAGCCCAGCACCGGCCAGCTGCGGATTTCAGCTTTCGCGACAAAGTGCGCCGGGTGGCGTGCCATCAGCAGAAACGGATCCAGCCAGGACACGTGATTGGCGGCAAACAGCATGCCGCGCAGCACCGGCGCTGTGCCCATCAGCTGCAGTCGTATGCCGAGCAGGCGCACCAGCCAGACCGACCACCCCACCCGTAAGGCTGCGCGGCGCGGTTCGGCTAAGGGCGGAAACAGCAGCGCCAGCATCAGCAAGCCGAACAGCACATGCAGGGTAAGTGCGCCCAAACGCAGGATACGAATAATCAAGACACTTCCAGAAAAAACCGACTTGCGCATTGTGCCTGATGCGCTGCGGTCGTGCAGCCCGTCTTACTTGTTCATGAAATGCCGCGCATACATCTGGTTCATTTCCTTCACCGACAGCAGCAGCATCAGATCGGCGGTATTGAAATCCGCATCCCACGCCGGTTCGCCGCACACAAATGCGCCGACGCGCAGATAGCCCTTGATGAGCGGTGGGGTACTGACCGGTTGGCGGCTGTCGAGCTGTGCCAGCGCCAGCGGGTGACGTGGAAACACCCGCCATTCGGCCGGGGCCAGCCGGGTTTCGGCAAGCTGGCGGTACACGCTGGCAGCGGTGTGCCCGCCGTCCTGCATGCCGATGCTGGCGCAGCCCATCAGGTAATCGTAATCGCGCACCCGCAGATAATCCGCCAGCCCCGACCACAGCAGCGTGATGACCGCACCGCCGCGATAATCCGGATGCACGCACGAGCGGCCGATTTCCACCATGC
>DMQT01000106.1:0-140 GCA_003455595.1 Betaproteobacteria bacterium | reverse complement strand
TCGCAAAAGGCATCGAATCGGTCCTGATCCAGCCCGGCTTCGAGCGGCACCAACTGTGCGCCCAATTCCTCGGCGAACACTTTGTAACGCAGGCGTTGCGCTTCACGAACCTCGTGTTCGTCGCGCGCCAGCGACACGCT
>DMQT01000160.1:4688-6014 GCA_003455595.1 Betaproteobacteria bacterium | reverse complement strand
TGGGCCCGGTGGATTATTACGGTGGCTACCTGGACAGCGCCATCGATGCCGGTCTGGCTAAAGTGCGCGCTCAGCGCTTGAACTGACGAATCACCGCATATTGGCGGCGGCTCACCGGCAAGGTTTCATCCAGGCCGCGCAGCAGCACCACCCAGCCCGCCGCTTCCTCGCTGTCATCGGCACCATCGCGCATTACAAAACCTTCAATCGCGTCACGCGCCACCAGGCTGTTGCGGTGCACACGCACAAACTGTTGCGCCAGCTCACGCTCCAGATTGACCAGCGATTCATCCAGTAAATAGGTGCGACTGGCGGTGCGCGCGGCGACGTATTTTTGCTCGGCACGCAGATAAATCACCTCGGTGACCGGCACCAGCAAAATCCGCCCACGCTCGCATGCACTCAGATATTGGCGCGGCTGCGGCGCAGCCTGCTGCAAACTCGCCGCTTGCGCCGGGCCGAACGCCTGCGCCTTGCGCAATGCAGCGGCGAGGCGCTCGGCGCGCACCGGCTTGAGCAGATAATCAATGGCGCTTAACTCGAATGCCTGTATCGCGTAGCTGTCATACGCCGTGGTGAACACCACGGCGGGGGGGGTTGCCAGCCGCGCCAGATGCTGCGCCAGTTCCAGCCCGTCCATGCCCGGCATGCGGATATCCAGCAACACCACATCGGTGGCGATACTTTGCAGCAGTTCCAGCGCCGCGATGCCGTTGGCTGCCTCGCCCACCACCTCGACCGGCAACGCCGCCGCGCAATCCGCCAGCACGTCGCGCAGGCGGTTACGCGCCGGGGCTTCGTCGTCCACGATCAGCACACGCAGCGGGTTATTCATGGCGCGCTGGTCCGATACGGCAGCGTGATGTGCACCTGATAGGAGGCGTCGCGCACCTGGGTCTTGAGGCTGGCTTCGACGTCAAAATGCAGCATCAAGCGGCTTTTGATATTGCCCAGCGCCATTTTATTGCCGCCATGGTGACGGCCTTCGCGCTGGTAGGGGTTGCTGATGACCAGATGCAACTGGCCATCGCTGCGGTAAATATTAATGCGGATTTCACCCGGCTGGCTGGCGGGCTCGATGCCGTGGTACACCGCGTTTTCCACCAGCGGCTGCAATACCAACGGCGGAATCAATGCATCGGATGGCATGTTGTCGATGTGCCAGGCCACCTGCAGACGCTCGCCCAGGCGCAGGCTTTCCAGCTCCAGATACTGTTTGCACAGCGCCACTTCACTGGATACCGGCGCAAGCTGGCGGTTATCGGCCATCAATACGCGAAACAGTTCGGCCAGATTTTCCAGTGCGCGCTCGGCGCGGCGCGGTTC
>DMQT01000160.1:0-4497 GCA_003455595.1 Betaproteobacteria bacterium | reverse complement strand
TGCGTCGTGCCAGCCAAACTGCAATGTCACATCGCCAAACAAGTGCGTCATCATTGTCTTGACGCCTGCGCTGACAGCCAGACACAGCACGCCGACTGCCACCACACCCCATTGATAGGGCAACGCCGCGAGCCAGCGTCGTCCCAGGCACAGCAGCGCCAGTATCAATAACAGCGCCGGTTGCAACACCACCGACTGGGCCACAAAGTCCGCCCACACCTCGCGCACATGCGCGACGCGCAGCCAGGCAGTGGCCAGCGCCAAGCCCTCGGCGCCGAGGAAAATGCGCAGCGTCACGCCCAGATTGCAGAAGTCCGGCAAGTGCGCGGGATAGTCGGGGGCGGCGGGCTTTGGCATAATCCGGCTATTGTGCAGCAATCAATCGCATTCTTCCAAGCTGTTGCCTGTGCGCGCAGCCGATTCATTCACCCGGTTTCCGATTATGTCCAACACGCCGCAAAACACCCCCCAGCTCTGGTCCGGGCGCTTTACCGAAGCCGTCTCCGAGCGCGTCAAACGCTACACTGCGTCGATCGGTTTCGATTACCGCCTGGCCGAATTCGACATCCAGGGCTCGCTCGCGCACGCTGCCATGCTGGCGCACCAGGGCATTATTCCGCATGACGACCTCGCCGCCATCGAGCGCGGCATGGCCGAGATTCTCGCCGAAATCCACACCGGACAATTCAGCTGGTCGCTGGATCTGGAAGACGTCCACCTCAACATCGAAAAAGCCCTCACCGCCAAAGTCGGCGACGCGGGCAAACGCCTGCACACCGGACGTTCGCGCAATGACCAGGTGGCGACCGACATCCGCCTCTACCTGCGCCACAATATCGACGGCCTGCTGGTGCTGATCCGCCAGGCGCAGACCGCGCTGCTCGATGTGGCCGAAGCCAATGCCGACGTCGTGATGCCCGGCTTCACCCACCTGCAGGTGGCGCAGCCAGTGTCGTTCGGCCACCACCTGATGGCGTATTTCGAGATGCTCAAGCGCGACGCCGAGCGCCTGACCGACTGCCGCAAACGCGTCAACCGCCTGCCCCTCGGCGCTGCCGCACTGGCCGGCACCAGCTATCCGATTGACCGTGAAATGGTGGCGCGCGCACTGGGTTTCGACGGCGTGTGCGAGAACTCGCTCGACGCCGTGTCCGACCGCGACTTCGCCATCGAATTCTGCGCCTGCGCCAGCCTCATCATGACCCACCTGTCGCGCCTGTCCGAAGAGCTGATCCTGTGGATGAATCCGCGCTTCGGCTTCATCGACCTGGCCGACCGCTTCTGCACCGGCTCCAGCATCATGCCGCAGAAAAAAAACCCGGACGTGCCCGAGCTGATCCGCGGCAAGACCGGCCGCGTCAATGGCCATCTGGTGGCGCTGCTCACGCTGATGAAAGGCCAGCCGCTGGCCTACAACAAGGACAACCAGGAAGACAAGGAACCGCTGTTCGACACCGTCGATACGCTGATCGACACGCTCGCCATCGTCGCCGAAATGCTCCCCGGTATCCGCGTCAAGCCGGAAGCCATGCGCGCCGCGGCGCTACAGGGCTACGCCACCGCCACCGACCTGGCCGACTATCTGGTGAAAAAAGGCCTGCCGTTCCGCGACGCGCACGAAGCCGTCGCGCTGGCGGTGCGCCACGCCGAGACGAAACACTGCGATCTGGCGGATTTGGCGTTAGCGGATTTGCAGCAGTTCTCGCCGCTGGTTGAGAACGACATCTACGCCGTGCTGTCACTGGAAGGCTCGATGAACAGCCGCAACCACATTGGCGGCACCGCGCCAGTACAGGTGCGCGCGGCGATTGCGCGCGGGCGGGTACTGTTGGAAGGGCAGCGTTGATAGGCGTCCGATAAATCCCTATAGGACCAGTCAATTGCTTACGCTAACGCCGCCGCTTTTCCCTGGGCAAGTGCTCGCGGCAAATCTGGCGCGTCTCAGCCAGGCTCAGTTTTTCCTCGGTCAGGCCGCAACGGTAACTGCGCGGGCCTTCGTGCAGGTTGTGCTGGCAGGTGTTGCACACACCGAAGCTGCGTTTGCCCGCACTCAATTGTAGCGTCAGCAGCAATTCACGCAGCACGGCCAGCGCAATCTTGCTGCGCTGCGGGGCGATATGCGCGACGGCTTGCGTCCATTCCGGCAGCAGCGGACTGTCGTGCAGCAATTGCATGCCCGCATCGGTGAGTACCAGCCGCACCATGCGCTTGTCCACACTATCCACCTGGCGCTCGATCAGGCCGCGTGCGTGCAGCAACAGCAGGCTTTGCGAAACAGTGCCTTTGGTCAAGCCGAGGTAGTCGGTCAGCGCTTGCGGGGTATTGCTGTAGCGGTTGGCCGCAGCCAGATAGATCAGCGCTTGCAGGTGCACCGGCTGCAGGCCGCTTTGCCCACCGACGCCGCGCAAGTTGCCGCGCACCAGGGTGCCGAGGCGATCGGCCAGTTCGAGAAACTGCGCGGCGTTCTTATCCATCAGCAGATAGTATCGCCACGAAACCAGTCCGGCAAACTAAGCCTGGCTGAAATCCACCTCGCCGCCACCTTGCAGGGCGACCAGCTTGCTCAAGGACTGCATCAGCTCGGTGCTGTTGCGGGTATCGCGCCAGGCGTTGTCGAGCCAGCGGAAATGGAAGCCGCCGGATTTGGCTGCCACCCAGATTTCATGATTCGCACCCTGGCGATTGATGATGATCTTGCTGCCGTTGTCGAACTCGATTTCCAGCACGCCGCCGGCGGCGAGTTCGTAATCGAGATCACTGTCGGCGTGCTCCAGCACATGCTCGATGTGGGCAAAGGTGGTGTCGGCGAGTTGGCTGTATTCGGATTCGGTCATGGTAAACTGCGTCGCAAATGGTTATAAATCAAGGCTTGCGCATCTGCGCAGCCGTTATGGAAAGGCTCCCATGCGCATCCGCATGTTCACGACTTTACTCCTTGCCGCCCTGCTTGCCACGCTGTCCGCGTGCGGCACCAAGGGGGCTTTGTATCTTCCCGAAAAACCCGCTACGACGCAACCTGCCGCCAAATGAATTCGCTTACCCTGCACAACCAGCATCTGCAGCTTGATGGCGTCGATCTGACTGCGCTGGCCGCGCGTTACCACACGCCCTGCTATGTCTATTCGCACGCCACGCTGACCGCCGCATTCAACGCCTTTGAAACCGCTTTGAGTAGCCGGGCGCACCTGATTTGCTATGCCGTCAAAGCCAACCCCAGCCTCGCGATTCTGCAATTGTTTGCACGGCTTGGCGCGGGCTTCGACATTGTCTCGGGCGGTGAATTAAAACGCGTGATTGCGGCAGGAGGCGATACCGGCAAGGTAGTGTTTTCCGGTGTCGGCAAATCGGCTGCCGAGATGCGGCTGGCACTGGAATGCAACATCCTGTGCTTCAACGTTGAATCCGAAAGCGAGCTGCACCGCCTCAACCAGGTGGCGGCCGAAATGGGTAAAATTGCGCCGATCAGTTTGCGCGTCAATCCTGATGTGGATGCCAAAACCCATCCGTATATTTCCACCGGCCTCAAGGGCAACAAGTTCGGCGTGGCACATGAAGATGCGTTGCGCCTGTACCGGCTGGCTGCGTCATTACCCAATCTGCGGATTGAAGGCATCGACTGCCACATCGGCTCGCAACTGACCGAAACGCGGCCGTTTGCCGATGCGCTCGACCGCGTGCTGACGCTGGTGGATGCGCTCGAAGCCGAAGGTATCCAGTTGCATCATCTCGACCTCGGCGGTGGCCTGGGGATCTGCTATCAGGATGAAACGCCGCCTGCGGTGCAGGACTATATCGGCGCACTGCTTGCCAAGCTCGCCGGACGCAGCCACACGGTGCTAGTCGAACCGGGGCGCGCGCTGGTGGGCAACGCCGGGTTGTTGCTGACGCAGGTGGAATATCTCAAGCCCGGTAGCGAAAAGAACTTCGCCATCGTCGACGCCGCAATGAACGACCTGATGCGCCCGGCGCTGTACGACGCGTATCACGACATCGTTGCAGTCACGCCGCGCGACAGCGGCAGTTCGGTATATGAAATCGTCGGCCCGGTGTGCGAGAGCGGTGACTTTCTCGGCCATGCGCGCAGCCTGGCGCTGCAACCAGGCGACCTGCTTGCCATCCTCTCGGCCGGCGCCTACGGCATGTCGATGAGCTCCAACTACAACACCCGCCCGCGCGCCGCAGAAGTGATGGTCAAGGACGGCGAGACTTTCCTGATTCGGGAACGCGAAACCGTCGAACAACTGTTTGCTCACGAACACCCGCTCGCCTGACGCTGCATACAATTGTATCGAGTCAATACAATATTGATTCGATACAATTAATTTCAAAAATAATTCAAAAATATCGCATCTGATTGCACTTTTACAAAAAATATGCACTAGAATTAGCGGCACCAAGCGGAGATGCGCGTGCTTTCAGCCTTTGCGAAGTTTTATTCGGGATTTTGAAAGCCGGTTTTTGTCGATGCCCAACGTCTTGGAAGTGCATTTGCAAAAC
>DMQT01000275.1:6002-12609 GCA_003455595.1 Betaproteobacteria bacterium | reverse complement strand
GCGGCTGTGCGGCTGTGCGGCAGGCCGATGCCGAGCTGATACAGCTGCCCGGCCGTGTTCACCGTGTTCTGCCCGGCACCGGCCAGCACCGCACCGACCATGCCGATTTGCGCCAGCGATTGTTCCGACGCCTGCTCGCGTGCGTGTTCGCGCAGCGCATGGGCGATTTCATGCCCCATGATCGCAGCGATTTCGTCGTCACTGAGTTTGAGTTTGGTGATGATGCCGGTGTAAATCGCAATCTTGCCGCCCGGCATGCACCAGGCGTTGACTTCATCCGAGCGGATGACATTCACCTGCCAGTTCCACTTCAGCGCATCCGGGCGGAACACCGCTGTCTGCGGAATCAACCGACTGGCGATGCGCCGCACGCGTGCCGTTTGCGCCGGATCGGGATTCAGGTCGCCTTTTTGTGTCTCTTTGGTCAGCAGGCTGGAATAGGTCAGCGTGGCTTGTTACTCGAGCTGCTGGCTGGACACCAGCGGCGACATGATCTGCGTGCGGTTGACGCCGACCAGGCCGCCCTGCATGGTGTTGACGGTCTGGCAGCCGCCGACGAACAGCAGGCTGGCCGCCATCAGGCTGGCGACGAGGCGGCGGGTTTTCGGGATGGCTTGCATGACTGTCTCCACTGAGAAATTATTTTATTGTTGTTCAGTTTCGCTTATTGCAGTTTTTTCAGGTAGTCCTTGGAAAAAACCTTATCCGGTAGTTCGCGTAATTTCATGTTGCTATATTCCAGCACGGAAGCGTCGCCGGTTTTGAGCGCGTCCTGGATGCGCATCATCGTGGGCCGCTGCTTGTCTGCCATGGTTTCAAAATGCTCGTATGTGCTGGTTTTCAGCAGGCGATTGGAGAGCGAGTAAAATTCGGCCTTGTGTGGTCGATAGTTGGCTTTATTGACCCACAGCAGGACGCGATGGTAGGTGACGCTGCGATCCACCGCAAGCAATTCGAGCACGTAGTAGTCTTCACCATCCAGCTTGTCGGTGCGCAGCAGTCTGGGGGTATAGTCGCCTGCGAAATTGGCGCGCGCCAGATCGCCGTTGGCGACCTGACCGGTTAGGCGTTGCGCCAGGCCGAGTCGGATGGGCTGCGACACGTTGGGCATGAACACCCACAGGTCACGGCCTTTCATCAGCATGATCTGCCCCCGTTCCGAGGCCGGTTCAAGTATCATCACCACGGTGTTGTCGTTGCCTTTGGAGAGGATGCGGTATTTGCGCTTTTCCGTGGCCTCGCCGGGGGAGGCGCTGGCAATGTCAACGTCGACCTGGAAGTCCTGGGACGGAAAACGAATCTCATCGGATTTTTCCAGAATGCTGCGTGCCAAGGTATCGTCTGCCGGCAGCGGCGCGGCGTACATGGCGCGGCTGGTTAGGGACAGGGCAATCAGGCTGGCACAAAAGCCGACACGAACTAGGGAGGTGATGGACATGGCATTAATCCTTCAAACGCTGCAAACCTTCACGGATGGACGGCCATGAGCCTGGTCCGGGTCGAAGGTGTAAGCAAGCAATATCAGCTGGGCGAACAACAGGTTGTCGCGCTGCACGATATCACACTCTCCATCGAGGAGGGGGTGTTTCTGGCCATCGCCGGGCCCTCCGGCAGCGGNNTTTATCGACGATGTCGAAGTGACCGGACGCTCGGCCAATGCGCTGGCTGATTTGCGTGCGCGCACGACGGGCTTTATCTTCCAGACGTTCAATTTGTTTCCGGTGCTGACCGCCGCAGAGAACGTGGAATATCCGTTGTTACAGCTGCCGGAAGTCAGCCGTGAAGAGCGACATAAACGGGTGGCAAAATACCTGAAGGTGGTCGGGCTGGAGCGCTACGCCAAACACATGCCGAACCAGCTCAGCGGCGGGCAGCGCCAGCGCGTCGCCATTGCCCGGGCATTGGTGATCAATCCGCGCATCGTGCTGGCCGACGAGCCCACCGCCAACCTCGACAGCAAGACCGGCGAGAGCATCCTGAATCTGATGAAGGAAATCAACCGGCGCGATGGCACGACCTTCATCTTTTCTACCCATGATCGTAGCGTCATGTCGATGGCCGACCGCCTGATACGCATCGAGGATGGCCGCGTCACCAAGCTCAGTATCAAGGATCATGAAAAATGGAAATCGGTGAAGATGAATGCCGATTTGGCAGAAAGACACGAGGGGATCGCATGATTTTACGGTTATCAAGACTGCTGGGTGTGGTGGCGCTGGGGGCGCCGGTGTTGGCAGGGGCGAGTGGGGATTTGCCCGTGTCAAAGGACGCATTGTTCGATATGCCGCCGGTGGTAAAAAAAGTAGCGAAACCAGTGCAGAACAAAGCGCCCGCGCCACTGCCTGAATCGAAAGACGATTTGTTCGGCCTGGATGACAAATCGCCCCCCGCCAAACCCGCCAGTGCGACGGCCGGTCAGCCAGAAAAAGACGCACCGGCCAGCAAGGCCGCGCTGTTTGATGAGGCATCGATAACGTCAGTCGCGCAGGATGAGGCGGCATCGCGCTGGCACGGGTTCTTGCAGACCGAACTGGCATATACCTACGCCGCCCCGGCGCATTGGTCGAAAGTGATGCAGCGTGCCGAACTGGGTACGGAGGGCAAGCTCGGCTCGGACATCCGCTGGAAAGTCAGCGGACGACTGGATTACAATGCGGTGTACGACCTCACGCATTTTTATCAGGATGCGGTGCGCGACGATCAGCGGTTCGATCTGCAATTCCGTGACGCCTATCTGGATTTTAGCGGCGCCGGGCTGGATTGGCGTGTGGGACGGCAGCAGATCGTGTGGGGCGAGATGGTCGGGGTGTTCGTGGCGGACGTGGTGTCAGCCAAAGACCTGCGCGAGTTCATCCTGCCGGATTTCCAGACCCTGCGTATCCCTCAGTGGGCGGCGCGCGCCGAATATTTCAAGGACGATTTCCATGCCGAGGCGATCTGGATTCCGGTCGCCAGTTATGACCAGATCGGCAAGCCGAAAGACTTCAGCCAGCCTGGCTCGGGCTCGGATTTTTATCCGTATCCGGCCACACCTGCCGGTTACCCGGTGGTGTTTCGCGACGAGGCGCACCCCAACGATAGTCTGAATCACACCAATTACGGCCTGCGTCTGTCGCAGCTTTCGCATGGCTGGGACATGTCCGGCTTCGTTTACAGCAGCATGGATAGCCAGGCCACGTTCTACCGCCAGCTGGTGGCCGCGCCCACACCGTTTTTTGTTTACACGCCGCGCCACGACCGCATCTGGCAGGCCGGCGCCACGTTGGCCAAGGACATGGGGGCATTCGTGCTCAAGGCAGAAACCGTGTACACCCACGGGCGCAGCTTCAACACCCTCGACGCGACCACGCCCAATGGCCTGGTGAAGCAGAACACGCTGGACTGGATTGTCGGGCTGGATTTCAACCCGACAGCGGATACCCGTATCAACACGCAGCTCTACCAGCGCATTTATTTCGACCATGATCCGACTATCATTCCGGGCCAGGTTGAGAGCGATGCTTCGTTGCTGGTCAATCACAAACTGGCGCACTCCTGGGAGGCGGAAGCATTGCTGGTGCATAGCCTGAATCGCAGCGACTGGATGGTTCGCCCGAAACTGAGCTGGGCGTTTCAGACCAACTGGCGCTGGACTGCCGGGCTGGACGTGTTCGGCGGCGTGCGCACCGGGCTGTTCGGCCAGTATGGTCAGCAGGATCGGGTGTACACCGAACTGCGCCGCGATTTTTAGTGCTGATGCCGGGGTGGTTTGCGCTGACGCGGAGATTTTTAGTGGCGGATAACGGTCAGATGTTTTGCCGCAGCGCGTCTACTACCGGAATGCGGTAGACCCGCGCTGCGGGCAGTAACGCAGCCAGCACAGTGGCGATCAAGCCCACGGCAAACGCGCCAATGATGACCGACGGTACCACGCCGATGCGGGCGGTGTAGCTCAGATCGGCGTTGGGCGGCGGCGGCATGGGAATGCCGATGGCTGAAATCAGCCAGGCCAGCACGATCCCCAGGCCGATACCAAGCGTGGCACCCACCAGGCCAATAATCGCGTTCTCTGCAATAATCAGGCCGAACACCGTGCGGCTGCGGTTGCCCAGCGCCATCATGGTGCCGAATTCACCGACCCGCTCGAACACGCTCATGTTCACGCTATTGACCACGCTCAACACCACCATCAGCAGAATGATGATGCGCAACACGCCAAACTGCACGTCGTACATCTTCACCGCCTTGGTGTAAAAATCATTCAGCTCCAGCCAGGTTTTGACTTCCAGCCCGGCGCGGCTGAATTTTTGGGTTAACGCGGCCGCGACGGCGGCGGTATCCCCGGTATGCTTGAGCGATACGACCAGCGTGTTGACGCCCTGATTGGCCAGCAAATCCTGCGCGTCGGCGAGCGGAATGCGCACCGCACGCGCGTCATAATCCTTGGAAAACGTCTGAAACACGCCGATCACCTGGAATTCCTGGCTATTGAGCGCGCCATCGGCGGTGTTCATCACCAGCGTGGCCCAATCGCCGGGTTTGAGCTTGAGCGCGTGCGCCAGGTCGTAGCCGATCATCATGCCGTGCGCGTCGTTATTGCGCAGCACACGCCCGGCCTTGATCACCATACCACTGCCCAGTCGCGCCTCACGCGCAGGGTCCACGCCCTCACCGATGATGGGCAAATCGGAACGGCTATTGTTGAGCAAACCGGCAAAATAGACTCGACCCATCACGTCTTCTACACCTGGTATCGCTGCGATTTGTTTACGGATCGGCTCGGGGTTGGCAATGAGGAATTTCTCCGGGCTGCGCGCGCCGCGCTCAAAGTAGCCGGTGCGCGAAACCTGCAGGTGACCCGACTGCGAATGAATCAGCACTTCACCGAGCTGGCGCACGATGTCGTGCACAAACCCGCCGCTCAATACCAGCGCCACGACCCCGGCCACAATCGCCAGCAGTGTCATGCCGGTGCGGCTTTTGTGACGCAGGATGTTGCGCAAGGCGAGTGTCCACATGCGGGCTGCCCTCAGCGGTTATGACGCAAAGCGTCAACGATGACCAGACGCGACGCGCGCCAGGCCGGGTAGATGCTGGCCAGCAAGGTGGTCACCACCGCCAGCAATAAGGCTTCAAGGACAATTTGCGGCGTGATGATGATCTGCGCGACGAAATCATGCGAAAAGCCCGGCCCGGCGGGAATCGGAATACCCACCGCTGAAATTGCAATGGCAGCAATATAGCCTAACGAGATGCCCAGCACGCCGCCGATCACACCCAGCAGCAGGCCTTCCGTCAGGAACAGCTGGAGTATGCGTCGGCGCTGCACCCCCAGCGCCATCGATGTGCCGATTTCAACCGTGCGTTCCATCACGCTCATGGTCATGGTGTTGCTGATGCTGAGCACGATAATCACGCCGATGATGAGCTTGACGATGCCCATCTGGCGCGAAAACAGCGCCACCGTCTTGTTGTAGAAATCCGCCAGTTGCGTCCACGGCGTGATCTCCAGCTGTTTGAGACTGGGTTGCTGTTTGAGCTGTGCCAGCACGCTGTCGGTCAGCTCGGTGTGGTTCAGCGTCACCACCCAGATTTGCGACCCCTGCACGCGCAATAGCGTGCGCGCCATGGCGATGGGCACCCGCACCATGACATCATCCATCGCCTTGATCGAAGTGGAGGCAAGCCCGGTCACTTTAGTTTCGACTGCATTGATACCGCCGCCCGGAATATTGGTGAGCAGCACCACCGTGTCACCCACCGTCACGCCCAGATTGGCAGCCAGACCACCACCCAGCAAGATGCCCTTGGGATCGGCTGGGGACAGCGTTTTGCCCTTGAGAATAATCAGATTGTGCGACAACGGGTCCTGCACCGGATCAATGCCCATGCCGAGAAACGACAGCGTGCTGTCGCCGTGGCTGATCAAGCCGTTAAACATCAGGCGCGGCGCGACTGACTTAACGCCGGGCGTGTGTTGCACAATGGCAAACGCGGGCGAGTTATCCGGCATGATGAAGGCGAACGGATCGGCCTGACCGCTTTGCTGATAACCGCGCTTGGTCACCTGGATGTGGCCGAATTGCTGGCCGGTGGCGAGCTCGCGGTTGGCCCAGAAAATCCACTCGATATACCCCGCTGTCAACATCATCGCCATCACGCCGAAGCCGATGGCGGCTATGGCTATCGCGCTACGGCGCCGCTGGCGCAGCACATTGCGTAGCGCGAGACCGAAATCGACGGTAAGGGTATGCAGAATGCTCAAGATTTTGAACGGGCAGCCACAAGAATTTTTGCCCGCCAAGCATACTTGACAAGCACGGCGGCATCAAACGCTTGCAGCGTCGAACCGGGCAATGGCTTAATGTGCCGCTTCCCAGTTACGGCCAACACCCAGCTCAACTTTAAGCGGTACCGCCAAGTTGGTGACATTGCACATCAGGCCGGGTAGCACGGCACGGATCTGTTCCAGTTCATCATCCGGCACTTCCAGCACCAGTTCGTCGTGTACCTGCATGATGAGTTTGGATAGGCGGTGCTCGCGTGTCAGCCAGCCTTGCGTGGCGATCATGGCGAGTTTGATGAGGTCGGCGGCGGTGCCTTGCATGGGGGCGTTGATGGCGGCGCG
>DMQT01000275.1:5462-5788 GCA_003455595.1 Betaproteobacteria bacterium | reverse complement strand
GCGAGGCCGAACGCGGACATGCCGTAGATCAGGCCGAAGTTGATGGTCTTGGCGACGCGGCGTTGCTCGCTGCCGATTTCATTCAGCGGCATGCCGAAAATTTCGGCGGCGGTGGCGCTGTGAATGTCGGCGTCTTCGGCAAAGGCTTTCAGCAGGCTGGCGTCGCCGGACAGGTGCGCCATGATGCGCAGTTCGATTTGCGAATAATCGGCCGATACGATGTGGCTGCCAGGCGGGGCGATGAAGGCCTCGCGGATGCGCCGGCCTTCGGCGGTTTTGACCGGGATGTTCTGCAAATTGGGGTCGGTGCTGGACAGCCGCCCGGT
>DMQT01000275.1:418-5433 GCA_003455595.1 Betaproteobacteria bacterium | reverse complement strand
CGGCAGCTTGTCGGTGTAGGTGGATTTGAGCTTGGCGACGCCACGATATTCGAGCAGCAGTTTGGGCAGCGGGTAGTCCTGTGCCAGTTGGTTCAACACGTCTTCATCGGTGGACGGCACGCCGCCGGGAGTTTTTTTGATCACCGGCAGGCCCTGCTGCACGAACAGGATTTCCTGTATCTGCTTGGGCGAATTGAGGTTGAACGGCTGCCCGGCGGCGGCGTGTGCCTGCTGTTCCAGCGCCAGCATGGTGTGCCCGAGCTCACGACTTTGCGCGTCGAGCAATTTGGTATCGAGCAGTACGCCGTTGCGCTCGATCTGCCAGAGGATGGGCATGAGCGGCATTTCCAGTTGGCGGTAGACGTAGTCGAGTCTGGCGTCGGCGGCGATGCGCGGGTACATGGCGTGATGGAGTTGCAGCGTGACGTCGGCATCTTCGGCGGCGTATTCGCTGGCGCGCGTCAGTTCCACCTGGTCGAAGCCGATCTGCGCGGCGCCCTTGCCGGCAACCTCGGCGTAGCTGATGGTTTTGACGCCCAGATGGCGCAGCGCCAGGCTGTCCATGTTGCGCGACTGGTGCGATTCGACCACGTAGGATTGCAGCAGGGTGTCGTGCGCCACGCCCGCCAGGCGGATGCCGTGGTTGGCCAGCACGTGCATGTCATATTTGAGGTTCTGCCCCAGTTTCAGCCGCGCCGGGTCTTCCAGCCACGGCTTGAGCCGCGCGAGGACGGCGTCCCGATCCAGTTGCGGGGGCGTGGCCGGGCCGGTGTGCGCCAGCGGCAGATAGGCGGCGTGGTGCGGCTCAATGGCGAAGGACAGGCCGACGATGCGCGCCTGCATCGGGTCGAGGCTGGTGGTCTCGGTATCGACGCAAACCAGCTCGGCACCGTGTATTTTGCTTAACCAGGCGTCGAGCTGCGCCTCGCTCAGGAGGGTGTCGTAGTAGTGCTGGGCGGGCGCGTCGGCAAACAGGTCGGCCATTGGCGCGTTGGTGGTTTCGGATGTCGGCACGGGCGCCGGACTATCCAGTTCGCGCAGCCAGGTCTTGAAACCGTAGCGGGTAAACAGCTCGGTCAGCGTGGCGCGGTCGGGTTCGGCCATGACCAGCGCATGCACGCCTACTGGCAGCGCCACGTCGGTCTGGATGGTTACTAATTTGCGGCCGAGTGGCAGCCAGTCGAGCGCTCGGCGCAGATTGTCGCCAACGCTGCCTTTGACGCCTGCTGCATTTTGAATCAGCCCGTCCAGCGTGCCATATTCATTGAGCAGCTTGACTGCGGTTTTGGGCCCGACTTTTTCCACGCCGGGCACGTTGTCCACCGTGTCGCCGACCAGCGCCAGATAATCGACAATACGCGCGGGCGGCACGCCGAATTTTACCAGCACGGTGGCCTCATCCAGCGTTTCGTTGCTCATGGTGTTGATCAGGGTAACGTGGGTGTTGACCAGTTGCGCCATGTCCTTGTCGCCGGTGGAAATCACCGTATCAAGACCCTCGGCTTCGGCCATTTTTGCCAGCGTGCCGATGACGTCGTCGGCCTCCACGCCGTCTACCATTAGCAGCGGCCAGCCCAGCGCGCGGATAGCCTGATGCAACGGTTCAATCTGCTGTGCCAGGTCGCTGGGCATGGACGGGCGGTGGGCTTTGTAGTCGGGATACCAGTCGTCGCGGAAGGTTTTGCCTTTTGCATCAAATACGCAGGCGCTATAATCGGCGTCGTAATCCTTTTTCAAGCGCCGCAGCATGTTGAGCACACCGTAGATGGCACTGGTGGGTTCGTCCGCCGCATTGCGCATATCCGGCAGCGCATGGAACGCCCGATAAAGATAAGACGATCCATCCACCAACAGCAGTTTTTTAGTCACCCGGACACCCCAAAAATGCAAAAAGAAAAATTGCCTACGCCTGCCGACCCGGAATTGGCCGCACACGCCGGTTACAACGCCCGCGAGTCGTGGCGCATGTTCGAGATTATGGCAGAGTTTGTATCGGCGACCGAACGCCTGGGGAGTATCCGCCCGGCGGTAAGCCTGTTTGGCAGCGCGCGTACGCCGACCGACCATGCCTATTACCTGCTCACCGAACGGATTGCACGGCAGCTGTCTGATGCTGGGTTTTCGGTGATTTCGGGCGGTGGTCCCGGCATCATGGAAGCCGCCAACAAGGGCGCGTTTTTCGGCAAATCCCCAAGTGTGGGGCTGAATATCCAGCTACCGCACGAGCAGCACGACAACCCCTACCAGGATATTTCGCAGAGCTTTGCGCACTTTTTTGCGCGCAAGGTGATGTTCGTCAAATTCGCCTCGGCCTACGTCGTGATGCCGGGCGGCTTCGGCACGCTGGACGAGTTGATGGAAGCGCTGACGTTGGTGCAGACCGGCAAGAGCCGCAAAATTCCGATCATTCTGGTCGGCACGCCGTTCTGGAGCGGGCTGCTCGACTGGTTCAAGAGTACGCTGGTAAGCGAAGGCATGATCAACGCCGATGACATGGATTTGATTAAAGTGATTGATGAACCGGAAGACGTGGTCAGCGCCATTTTCGACCATTATGAAAAACGCGGCTTCGCCCCGACTGCCAAAGAGCGCGAAATCCAGCTTTACCTATAGGCCGCTCTGCTAGAATCAGGGCTGACCCATTAATTACGAAGGACGCCACCATGCGCCGTTTCATTGCCACCTTGCTGCTTGCGTTGCCGTTTGCTGCGTTTGCCGCAGACCAACCGAAAAATCTGCAACCCTTGCCCGACACGCCACCACCGCCGCCCGGTGTAATGGCAGGCGACAATGAGCCACAAATCACCATCAAGAAACGCGGCGAGGACAAGGTCGAGGAATACCGTATCCACGGCAAGCTCTACATGATGAAAATCACGCCCAGAATCGGCAAACCATATTACTTGGTGGATCAGCGCGGCGACGGCAACTTCATCCGCCAAGGCAGTCTGGATACCGGCCTGCGCCCGCCGATGTGGGTGATTCATCAGTGGTAAGCGCTTCGCTCTAACCCCTCGACCAGACGGTTCGCGTCCGGTCGATTTCATCGCCCATTACCATGTCTGTATTTACCACTGTTACCCCGAGTGAGGCGGAAAGCTGGCTCAAGCGCTATACCGTCGGCAAGCTGGTCGAGCTTAAAGGCATTGCCTCGGGCATCGAAAATACCAATTATTTTCTGACCACCAGCCATGGCCGTTACGTGCTCACGCTGTTTGAAATTCTGCACCACGACGAGTTGCCATATTTTCTTGATCTGATGGATCACCTGGCACGCCACGGTGTGCCGTGCCCGCAGCCGGTGGCCGATCTGGACAACGCGCTGCTGGCGACGCTGAACGACAAGCCAGCCAGTATTGTGTCGTGCCTGACGGGCTGCTCACTGGACGCACCCGGCGTGGCACATTGCGCGCAAGTTGGCGAAGTACTGGCCGACATTCACCTGGCTGGCAAAACCTATCCGCAGCAGCGCGATAACCCGCGCGGCACGACGTGGTGGAAAGCCACTGCGCAACAACTGGCACCGGTGCTGGATAGCGCCGCCGCAACGTTGCTGGCCGATGAAATCCGCTTTCAGGCGCTGCATCGTTTGCAAGACCTGCCGCGTGGCGTGATTCATGCCGATCTGTTTCGCGACAACGTGCTGTTCGACGGCGAGCGCCTGTCCGGCGTGATCGACTTTTACTTTGCCTGCCATGATACCTGGCTCTACGACGTGGCGATTACCGTCAACGACTGGTGCGTGCTGCCCGATGGCAGTCTCGACAGTGAGCGCACGCTCGCGCTGTTGCGGGCTTACCACGCGGTGCGACCATTCACCCCGATCGAGCGCGGCGCCTGGCCGGTGATGCTGCGCGCGGCCGCGTTACGGTTCTGGGTGTCGCGCCTGTTCGATCTGCATTTTCCGCGTCCGGGCGAGATGACGCACGCCAAGGATCCGGGGCACTTTGGACGCATTCTGCAACAACGCATTACTGCCCAATCCGCTTTACAGCGGCTTTGGGTTTAATCACACATTAGAAAAACAGGGAGCGTATTTTGGAAATCAATCAGGTACCGGCCAGCCACGGCTGGTTATGGATCAAACAGGCATTCGCACTGTTCAAACAAAGCCCGTTGATCTGGATCGCGCTGAGCGTGTCGATCTTTTTGCTGGCGGGTTTGCTCGGCGTCATTCCACGTCTCGGCAGCCTGCTGTTCCAGTTGATCGCCCCGGCGTTTACCGCCGGCTTGATGCTGGGCTGCAAGGCGATGGAATCGGGCGAAGAGCTGGAGATTGCGCACCTGTTCGCCGGCTTCAAATCGCATGGTGCGCAACTGGTGACCATCGGCGGGATTTATCTGGTCGGACTGATCCTGATTGCCGGTGTGATGTCCGCGCTGGGCGCAGGCGCGCTAGTGACGCTGATGCTGCAAGGTCACGCCGAATCAGCCACCGCAGTCACGCCCGAGATGCTCGGCCCGGGTGCGGGGCTGGCCGTGCTCGCAGCACTCGCCCTGCTGGTGCCCTTGCTGATGGCCTACTGGTTCGCCCCCGCGCTGGTAGTGTTTCGCAACCTCGGCGCAATCGAAGCCATGAAAACCAGCTTTGCCGCATCGCTCAAAAACGTAGTGCCGTTTCTGGTTTACGGCATGGTGATGTTCGTGCTGTTTATTCTTGCCACGATTCCACTGATGCTGGGCTTTCTGGTTATGCTGCCATTGGCTTTTATTAGCTACTACACGTCTTATAAGGATGTGTTTGAAAAGCAATAATGCGTGCTTGTCACTCAACAAAAAAGCACCCGCATGGGTGCTTTTTTACTTATGAAACGGGTCTACAAAGTGCCGTACGAATGCAGCCCTGACAGGAACATGTTCACGCCGAGGAAGGCGAACAGGGTGACGAACAGGCCGACCACGGCCCACCACGCCAGCATGGCGCCGCGCAGGCCTTTGACCAGACGGATGTGCAGCCACGCAGCGTAGTTGAGCCAGACGATCAGCGCCCAGGTTTCTTTTGGATCCCACGACCA
>DMQT01000275.1:0-265 GCA_003455595.1 Betaproteobacteria bacterium | reverse complement strand
GGCGCGATGCGAGGATGCCTTTGGACGCCAGCAAGTAGGCCACGCCGACCATGGCGGCGATGGCAAATGAGCCGTAGCCGATGAAGTTGGCCGGGACGTGGATTTTCATCCAGTAGGATTGAAGCGCCGGTACCAGCGGCTGGATTTCCTGGGCTTCACGGCCAAACGTGTACCACAGCAGAAAGCCGACTGCAGCGCTGATGACGGGCAGCACGAAGGCACCCATCTGGCGGTTGTTGTAAACGCGCTCGTAGTGCAGGTAGAG
>DMQT01000126.1 GCA_003455595.1 Betaproteobacteria bacterium | reverse complement strand
GCGCCCGGCGAATTTCACTGCCATCCAGCCTGCCGCCACCCGGGTAACGCAGGTGCTGCTGCACGGCGTACCCGGTACCAGCATGTCGGCCTGGCCCAGTCTGGATGCCGCCGACCAGCGGGCTGTGAGCGCATTCGTGCGCAGTTTTTACCCGAAAGAAGCAACGCCATGATTAGCTTCATTGTGCTGGCGATGATGCTCATTGTGCTGTTGTTGATCGGCGTCTGGCTGGTGTCGCCAGGATTCCGCGACTGGACCGAGCGCCCCAAATACCGGTTGCTTGAGCGCGACAAAGCGTTCGAGCGTGCCGAGGATGTCGCCGTTTCTACGTCGGACCAGCCTGATCACCTTGATCGAGGGTGACGGCTGACACGCATTCGTCTTTTCACCATAACGCTACGGAGGCTCTCATGATCATTCAATGCCCGTTTTCTCTGACCTGGCTGTGGGGTGCACACATCGCAGCATGCAGCCCGCTGGTCGCGTGGGTGTTCAGCCACGGCTGTTGTGCCCAGTTGGGTGACGACATAAACGATAGGGTGTGCGCATGAACGTCTGGATGCGGTTTTTCAAGGTGGTTCATGGGGTGATGGCTTTCCTGTTTGCCTGTGCTGCACTCATGCTCATCGCCATTGCCACGCGCACTGGCTGGCTGGCCTTTGTCGGCGGTCTGGATCAAGCGGCAGCCCAGGCCATCATCGAGGCGGTGGGTCTGCTGGCCGCCGCAGTTGTCGCGTTACAGATCGCCGAGACCATTTTTGAGGAAGAGGTCATTCGCAACGCCGACATCAGTGCGCCAACGCGCGTGCGCCGGTTTCTGTCGCGATTTTTTGTCGTCGTTATCGTCGCGCTGGCCATTGAAGGACTCGTTGCGACCTTCCAGGCGCTGCATGAAAACCCGGCACAGCTTCCGTACGCGGCGAGCCTACTGGTTTCGGTCGGCATCTTGCTTGCCGCCTGGGGCCTCTTCATTTATCTCAATCGTTCGGCCGAGGAGTTGGAGCCGGAGGCCATGGCCGACGCCAAGCGCGAAGACAAAAAGATTTAGGCAGCATGCGCGACACGACGTGTCAGGACGTTTTTGGGCGGCGCTGCAAGTGCCGTTTCGTGTGAAACACTGCACTGGCAATGGTTTGCCAATTACAGGAACAAGTTTCGTCATGAAAATTTACTTCCCCACCGATGCGAACAAGCCTGGCGCAGAAGCGCTCTACAACATGCGTCTGAGTGGACTGGTCGAAGAATCATACAAAATAGCGCGTTGGGGGGTGGGCAATCAGCAGGCTGAGGGCACGCCGGTATGGGATGGGGTCGAGCAGTATTTGAAAAACATACCTGCAATTAAACGCCTGACACCCAGCACCACGCGCTTGATCGGCGTCGAGCACAATCCCGGTTTTGCCGATGCTTAAACCGCCTCACTCGCTGTTAGCCCATTCGGGCAGAACCCGGTCGATTTACTTCGCGCTGGGCGCTAATCTGGCCGTCGCAATTGCAAAAATCGTCGGCTGGGGGTTGACCGGCTCGGGTTCCATGCTGGCAGAAGGCCTGCATTCGATTGCCGACACCGGCAACCAGGGCTTGCTGTTGCTGGGGCTGAGCCAGGCCAGAAAGCCGCCGTCGGTGCGGCATCCGCTGGGGCAGGGGCGGGTGATCTATTTCTGGTCATTCATCGTCGCGCTGATGCTGTTCAGCATGGGCGGCCTGCTGTCGATTTACGAAGGGGTGGATCGGCTGATTGCCCCGGTGCAACTGGCGTCGCCCGGCATCGCGATTGCAATTTTGCTGTTTGCTGCCCTCGCAGAAGGCATCTCGCTGCGCGCGGCGGTTCACGAAATCAACAAGGTCAGGGGCGAACGCAGTTACTGGACCTGGTTCAAGGAGTCGCGTCAAAGCGCACTGCTGATTGTCGCGGCAGAAGACAGTGCGGCGCTGGCCGGACTGGTGTTCGCGTTCAGCGCCGTGCTTGCCAGTGCCCTCACCGGCAACCCCCTGTATGACGCGCTCGGCAGCATCGCCATCGGCGGCTTACTCATCGTGGTGGCGATTACCGTGAGCGTGCAGATCAAAAGCCTGCTGGTGGGTGAAAGTGCGGCGCCAGAAGTGCGGGTGGCCATCACCCGGTTTCTGGAAAACAGTCCGGAAATCATTCAGATTGACAGTCTGATCACGCTGCAACAAGGCGATCAGGTGATTGTGCTGCTCAAGGCGGAATTCCGCAACGAACCGTCAGCAATCAAGCTGTTGACCGATATGGAGCAGATTAAAGCCGCCTTTTTAGCGGCCTTTCCGCAAGTGGAAATGGTGTACATGGAACCCGTGATTCACGCCAGCCAGCCGTAAGCATTGTTCCCGTGCGCTACCGCACAGACACCCGCAACAGACGGCTGTAAATTTTCTCAACAGCGCAAGGCTTGGCCAGACAACACCGCCATCCTGATTGCGATCTCGCCCGCCAGACGGTCTGCCTTTCGAATTTTTTGAATGGATGCGCCATGTTCCCCGACTTCGCCGCTGACGATACGCAAACCTTCCACCAGAAACTTGCCCGGTTCAATGTGCTCCGGATGGCACCGGCAACGCCGCCTGCCGATTGGCAAGCGGATATGGACAGCGAGTACGCCCATCGCCAGGCTGAGGGGCAGTTTCTCGAAGCCCTACGCGGCGAAGTCGCGTCCCTGCTGCCTGATCCTGCGTTTGCCACCGAGCGTTTCATCACCTGGTTCGAGGCGCTGGTCGAGACCGGCCCGGGGCAGCAACACACCCTGTTTGACTGGCTGGCCGAACACGCTACGCGGCAGCAACTGCGCCTGTTTCTCACTCAGGAAGCCGCCGGTGAAGCCGGGTTTGAAGACCTGCTGGCGTATACCCTGGTGAAACTGCCGGAGCAGGCCAAGCTCGAATGCGCGCGTAATTTCTGGGATGAAATGGGCCATGGCCGCCCCGCCGCGATGCATGGCCCGATGCTGGCGCGCATGGTTAGCGACCTCAATTTGCAGCCTGCTATCGACGCCACAGTGTGGGAATCGCTGGCGCTGAGCAACACCATGGTAGGGCTGGCGACCACGCGCCGCTATGCCTATCAGTCTCTCGGTGCGCTCGGCGTGATCGAATTGACCGCGCCCGAGCGTGCCCGAAAAGTGGCGCTCGGTATGCAACGGCTGGGGCTGGATGGGCGCACGCGGGCGTATTTCGAATTGCATGCGGTGCTCGACGTGGCGCATGCGCGTAGCTGGATTGCCGAAGTCATTCGACCATTGATCGAGGCCACACCGGCCTGTACGCCGTTCATTGCCGAAGGTGCGCTGATGCGATTGTTATGTGGTGAGCGCTGTTATGCGCGCTACCAGCTTGAGTTCCAGACCACACAGTTTGCGCTTGGGCAGGCGAATGACCGACTGCAACGGGTGGCTTGACCTTGAGCCATCACACGACCGCTGACAGCCTGGCACCTACCCACGATGAATTCCCGCAGTCAGACTCGCTGGCCAGTGTGCTGCGTCATGTGGGCGACACGGGCTATCGTTTCACCACCACGACACCATTAACCCACCAGCGCCTGCTGGATTATCGCGGCGGCGAACCTGGCACTACGCTGCGCGATGTGTTCGGCTGGAATTTGCCGTTTTTGGCGGGTGCCGTACCACCGGAATTGCTCGATTTGATGACGCACGCCGGGATTCTGGTGCGGCGCGGCGCATTCCTCAAAAGCACTCTGCGCATCGCCAGCCTGGATGACCTTCTGTTTACCCACTCGGCGTTTCCCACCACCGATCAGGCTGCGGTTTTTTTTGGCCCCGACACCTATCGTTTTGTCCGTTTTGTCCAATCCCATCTGCCTGCCGTTATAAGCCATGCGAACACGGATGTGCCGCTGCGCCTGCTCGATATCGGCTGCGGCAGTGGGGCGGGTGGTATTGCTGTGGCGCGTGCGCTGCGCCGGGCCGGGCTGGTGGTTGATGCCACCCTGAACGACATCAATCAAATTGCGCTCGACACCAGCGCCCTCAACGCGCAGCACGCGGGTGTCAGCGTAAACCTTGCGCTGGGCGACGCGCTGGACAGTGTGGCGGGCGATTTCGATCTGATTATCGCCAATCCGCCGTTTCTCGATGATGCCCAGCAGCGTGCCTATCGGCATGGCGGGGCAGGGCTGGGGCGCGCGTTGAGCGTGCGCTTCGCGGCGGATGCGCTGGCGCGCCTGGCGCCTGGCGGGCGCCTGTTGCTCTACACCGGCGTCGCCATGCTAGACGGCACCGATCCGTTTTTAGCCGAGCTCACGCCGCTGCTGGCCGCCGCCGGGTGCGAGGGGTCGTATCAGGAAATTGATCCGGATATCTTCGGTGACGAACTGTCGCGGCCAATCTATGCGCACGTCGACCGCATTGCCGCCGTCGGTCTGGTTGCGACGCGCCGCAGGGTGGCCGTCTGATGCGTAACGAGCATGAGCTGGCGCTCAGCCCGCCGATTGAGTTTGCTGCCCCTGGCAGTACTCGCCGAAGCACACTTGAGCGCATGCCAACCTGGCTGATCTGCATTCCGCTGGTGCTGCAATGGATTGTCCTTGCCGTGCGCTATCGCAGCGCCACCTTGCCGTCGGCGGCGAACTCAGCGATTACCTCGGGCGGCTTGGTGGGCGAAGGCAAGCTTGAATACTTTCGTGACATGGGGTCGCTGGCGCGTGCCGCCACGGCACGGCATTGCGCCATTTCGACTGCCACTCTGCCGTCGAGCGCCATGCTGCTGCAGTGCATGGACAGCGCAGGGTTGTCGTTTCCCGTCATCGCCAAGCCGAACCTGGGCTTGTGTGGCTATGGCGTGCGGCTGATTGCGGATATGGTAGCGCTGCATACCTATCTGGCCGCATTTCCGGCGCACGAAGACGTGGTGTTGCAACAATATCTGCCGGAGGCGGGCGAAGCCGGGATTTTTTATGCGCGCGATCCCGTTACCGATCAAGGCCGCATTATCGGCCTCGCCTTGCGCTATTTCCCGCGCGTCAGCGGCGATGGCCAGCACACCGTCGCGCAGCTGATAGCAAACGATCCACGTGCGCGCCGCTTGGTGCATGCTGCGCATCACGAATGCGCGGTTGACGACGCGCGCGTGCCTTTGGCGGGCGAAGTGGTGCGACTGGCAACCATTGGCTCGACCCGGGTCGGCGGGCTGTACCGCAATGGCGCGGCCTGCATCACGCCGCAACTGACCGCCGCCATCGACGCCATCGCCCGCGACATGCCGGCGTTTTACTGTGGCCGTTTCGACGTGCGCTTTGGCAGCCAGCAGGATTTAAGCGCCGGCACCGGTTTCACCATCATGGAAGTCAATGGCGCGGGGTCGGAAGCGATCCATGCCTGGGATCCGGATATCGGTGTAATTGAGGGATTCCGGATGATATTTGCCAAGCAGCGCGCCCTGTTTGCCATCGGCGACATGCGCCGTCGCAACGGCGTTAAACCCATCGGCTTGCTGGCACTGGCGCTGCTTTGGTGGCGTCAGCGGCGCCTGATTGCGCTGTATCCGCCGTCTAACTGAAGCCACTGTCATGCTGCTTGAGACCCGAAATTTCAGCGATTTAAGCCAGTTGTCACGGCTGCAGGAGCTGAAAGGGCCGCCGTGCTTCAGCACCGACGACCGCCAGTTCGAAGTGTATTGGGCAGATTGCGAGGACGACGTGCGCGATGCCCAGCGCTTGCGTTATCAGGTTTTTGCGCAAGAAATGGGCGCGCGTTTGACGCCGCCGGTCGGCACCGCTGCTGGCCTGGATGTGGATCGGTTTGATGCCTACTGCGACCACGTGCTGGTTCGGCTTGCGACTGCACCCGGCGCGGCGCCCGGTATGCTGGTCGGCACCTACCGCGTGCTGGCACCGGGTGCGGCACGCCGTGCCGGTGGTTTCTATACCGATACCGAGTTTGATCTTGCGCCGTTAAAGCGGCTGCGTGCGCAAGCAGTCGAACTTGGCCGTTCCTGCGTGCATGCAGACTGGCGTTCCGGCGGCGTGATTATGGCGTTGTGGACCGCGCTCGGCGATTACATGCAGACGCACCGTCTCAAAACCATGATTGGCTGCGCTTCAGTTCAAATGGACGATGGCGGCCTGACGGCTGACAGCCTGTGGCAGCATTTACAGCATACCCATCTGGTCGCGCCAAAATGGCAGGTACAACCCTATAACGGACTCGTACTGGCCGTCGATCAGACGCTCACCCAACATCTGCCCGCCACTGCGCAGTGTGGCAACACGCCGCCGCTGATAAAGGGCTACCTGCGATGCGGCGCACGCCTGCTGGGGCCGCCCGCCGTGGATGTGGCATTCAGTACCGCCGACCTGCCGATGATGTTACGGGTCGATGATCTGGCAACGCGTTACCGCAAGCATTTTCTGGGTTATTAGAGGTGTTAGTCCGAGCGCGCCAGCGGGCATTTTTCAACGTTGTTGCTGCGCAGTTTTTCAGTTCTCTGGCAGACAGCGCCTTACTGATCGCCGCCATCGGCTTGCTGATAGAGCAACACGCCGCCGCCTGGACGACCCCGGCGCTGCGTGTATTCTTTTATTTTCCGTATCTCCTGCTGGCGGCGTTTGCCGGTGCCGTGGCCGATTATTTTCCCAAG
>DMQT01000228.1:1982-4827 GCA_003455595.1 Betaproteobacteria bacterium | reverse complement strand
CGCCGGGGAACGATTCAAATGCGCGGGCGAACTCTTTATGCTCTTTCGCGTATTCGATCGGATCAGCACCGGCTTTCCAGCACTCGTACGACTGACGCAGGGAGATCGCGCCGGCCGCCGGGCTGTCGATGTGGCCGTACGCGCCGCCACCCGAGGTGTTGATGACGTTGCCGTGACCCAGGTTCTCGAAGAAGCCAGGCAGACGCAGCGCATTCATGCCGCCGGAGATGATCGAAGTGGTGGGCTTCATGCCGTACCATTTCTGGAAGTAGACCGGACCCTGGCATTCGTCACGCTCAAGCATGTAGCAAATAATTTTGTCGGCGTTCTCACCTTCCATCTTACCGTAGCCCATGGTGCCGACGTGGATGCCGGACGCCCCTTGCAGACGGGAAATCTTGGCCAGCACAAACGCGGTATAACCCCGCTTGGCAGACGGCGAGGTAATCATGCCGTGGCCGGCACGGTGATAGTGCAGGTACTGGTTGGGGTACTGACGGCGGGCAGTGGTAATCATGCCGGGGCCGCCAACGAAGCCGTCCACCAGGAATGCCACTTTATCGGCATCGGGGCCAAAGGCTTCGAGGATAAAGTCGGCGCGCGCGCACATTTCGTAATGGTCGTCAGCAGTGATGTTGGCGGAGAAAATCTTGGCCTGGCCGGTTTCGTCCTGGGCGCGCTTCATTGCGTCGTACACCAGCGGGTAAACCTTCTTCGCCGGGCAGAACACCTGGTTACCCTGGGGTTCGTCGTTCTTGATGAAGTCGCCACCCAGCCAGAACTGGTAAGCGGCGTGGGCAAACGGCTCAGGACGCAGACCCAGCTTGGGCTTGATGATGGTGCCGGCAATGTAGCCACCGTCTTTCATCGGGCGATCCAGAATGCGCCACAGGTCGGAGATGTCCTTGGACGGGCCATCAAACAACTGAATTGCACGCTTGGGGAAATAGATGTCGTGAATCTTGCCGTGCTCGATATCGCCCATGCCCTGGTTGTTACCGATAATCAGGGTCAGCACGGAGACAATCATCATGCGGCCGTCGGTGACGTTGCGGTCGAACAGGTCGATCGGATACGCAATGCGCATATCTTCGGTGGCTTCGTCGATGTAATACACCAGCGCGTCAACGCCTTTGGTGAAGTCATCGGTGGTGGAAACTTCGACGTTGGTGCCAGTAGACGATTCAGCGGCGAAGTGAGCAGCCGCCTCAAGGTAACCGTGGCCAGCCTTGGGCTTCATCTTGTAGGCGACGAGAATGTGGCCTTCACCCTTGATCAGGTCTTCCTCTTTCAGGCTGAGGTCGGAATAACGTGCGGATTGATCCATTGCGTGGCTCCTGCGGTAGATAAACAAGGCTTCCGGAGCACCGCCCCTGAAAGCAACTGGAGCCGACTATACCGACGGGCTTATATAATTAATATTAAATTGTTATGATAATAACCATATCAATTGCCTTATACATCATGCGCCGCCTTACCCTGCGTCAATTCAAAGTATTTGAAGCCGTCGCCCGGCAACTTTCCTTCTCCAAAGCAGCCGTCGAACTGCACCTGAGCCAGCCGGCCGTGTCGATGCAGGTAAAGGGATTGGAAGCGATCGTCGGCCTGCCGCTGACCGAACAACTGGGGAAAAAAATCTTTCTCACTGAAGCCGGACGCGAGGTATTGCATGCCAGCCAGCGGATCACGGCACAACTGAACGACCTGCAAACCAATCTGGCACAGCTGCGCGGCATGGACAGCGGCCAGCTCAACATCGCCGTCACCTCGACCGCCAACGCCGTCGCCACGGGCATTCTTGCCCAGTTTCGCGGCAGGCATCCCCAGGTGTCGATTCATCTGGCCGTATCCAACCGCGAATCGGTGCTGAGCCAGCTGGCCGCCAACCGCATTGATCTGGCCATCATGGGACAAGTGCCCGAAGGCCTGGATCTGGAAGCCACCCGCTTCATGGACAACCCGCTGGTGATCATCGCCCCGCCCGGGCATCGACTGGTCGGTAAAAAAAACATCACCGTCGAAGATTTGGCCGCCGAGTCTTTTCTGGTGCGCGAAGCCGGTTCCGGCACGCGCGGCGCGATGGAACGTTTCTTCGCCGCCAAAGGCCTGGAAATCCGCACCAGCATGGAAATGAGCAGCAACGAAGCGATCAAACAGGCGGTGCAGGCCGGACTGGGTCTGGGCATACTGTCGCTGCAGACACTGGAGATGGAGCTGGCGCTGCAGCGGCTTGCCGTGCTCACGGTCGAGGGTTTTCCCATCATGCGGCACTGGTATCTCGTGCACCGCGCCGACAAACGCCTGTCGCCAGTGGTACTGGCGTTCAAACAATTTGTGCTGGCGGCAGGCAAAACGGCCGTCACTGAATAAACGGCGCTACGCGGCGCACGAAAGCACGCCCTGTAGCCAGCGCCAGACGCGGCTGTGATGGTGCTTGCGCCGGGGTTTTGTTGCAGTAACCCGCAAGCGCGGTCGAGTGGTGCGCCAGCAACCTGCGAATTTACAGCTGCGCGTTGCGGCGTGTGACGCTTGTTCCAAGCCTCGGTGAGGCGCGACGCCTGATCTCAGTTTTTTAGTTGTTGTTGCGCGCGCAATTCGAGTTTTTGCAGGCCGCCGTGTTTGGGGTCAAGCTGCATCGCGCGCTGAATATCAAGCAGCGCTTCCTGCGCACGCTGTTCGTCCAGCAGGCAACGCGCGCGCGTCACCCGTAGCGCCATCTCCTGCGCCGGCGCGAGTCGCTCGGCCTGCGCCAGATAATCGTCGCGGCGTGTGTACGCGCGTACTTCATGGGCTGCCTGCGCCGCAATCAGCGCAGCTTGCCACGGTGCCGGGTCCAGATTGAGCG
>DMQT01000228.1:0-1971 GCA_003455595.1 Betaproteobacteria bacterium | reverse complement strand
CGCGCTGCTGGTTGCGATAAGCGCGTACGGTTTCGGGTAAGCGCAAGGTGGCAGACGCAAGACGGAAAAACACATGGCCGACCACCAGCAACAACAGAAACACGATCACAAACAAGGTCAGCGATAACTCGATACGATACGGCGGATATACCAGCACCGCATAACCGGTGTCGAATTTACCCGCCAGGCTGAACCCCACCGCCAGGGCAAACAGCAGAACGATCCAGATCAGCGCGCGCATGGCTTACTTGCCCCGCCCCAGACGGCTCGCCTGCAACGCATTCAAGCTCTCATCCAGGCTCGGCAACTGGATGCTGACCGGGCTGTTCACCAGCCTGCCGAGATTCGCGCGCGCGGCCACGATGCGCGCGTCGCGGGTGTTGAAATAGCGTTTGAGCCAGCCTTGTGCAGCCAGCAAATCGGCTTTGTAACTGCCCTCGTCGTGCGCCAGCAACGCAATGCGCGCGGTGAGCAGGCGAAGTTTCAGATTCTGCCGCAGGAAATACGTTTGCGCCGGCGCCAGCAACGCGGTGTCCTGCGCATCCATGCGACGCACCTGCACCAGGCCCTTGATCTCACTCCACAACTCGCGCCCGAAGCGGCTTGTGCTGGTCGCAGGCTGTGCACCGGTCTGGGCGGGACGTGCCACCGGGATTTCGTGCTCGCTGGCAATCGGCAAGTCGTCCACTTCGCCGATCAACCCATCTAGACGCAGGCTGATGCCCACGGTATCAATCAGGGGCAGTGCCTGCAAACGCGCGATGTCATCGTTAATGGCGCGGCGCAACAACGTAAATTGGGGTTTGTTAAGGCGTTGCAGGCGCGTATCGGCGCTCTGCAATGCGATCAGCGCGGCTTTGGTGTTGCCTGCCAGTTGCAACTGCTGACTGGCGCTCAGCACAATCTGCTCGATATCCGCCAGCGTCCATTCGTCGCGGCTACGCGCCAGATCCTGATACAGCGCCTGCAAAGCCAGTTGCTGGTTTTGCGAATCCGCCAGCCTGGCCTGAATTTCGCCCAGCTTGACCGACATGTTCTGGGTGGTTTCCAGCGCCTGCTTGCTGACGATGCGGCTCTCCTGATCAACACTGGCCGACGCTGCGAGCTTTTGCGCCAGTTCGGTTTGCAGGTGGCGCACCTGAATACGCGTTTCCCACCACTGCCAGCCTGCCAGCGCCAGCGCCAGCAACGCAATGATCAGCGCCGGTGAAAACCAGGCCAGCCGGTCGAGCAAGTCTGGCTCGGAATCAGCCGTGGTCTGGTCGCTCATGCATGCTCCCTGAACCAGTCTGCAATCCCGTCCACCAAGCCTTCATCACCGGCGGGCGTGAGTACGCCACGCTCCAGCCCCAGTTCGTGCGCCACCGCCAGAATGCGTTCGTGCGGCACGAACACCGGCGTGCTCTTGAGCCACTGCCGCCCGAGCTTACCTAGCATGTCGTATAAATTGCGCAAGCCTTCCGAGCTGGTCACGGTGACGGCGTTGATTTCATTGCGCGACCATTGCCGCAGCAGATTGCCGGCTGAAACATCGGGGCGGCTGCGCCGGTAGCACTCGGCGTATTCCACCTGCGCGCCGCGTGCGACCAAGGTATCGCCCAGCACTTCGCGGCCGCCGTCGCCGCGAAAAATCACCACGCGCTTGCCCTGCAGCGCCTGCATTTCCGGCATTTCCAGCAGATTTTCGCTATCGAAACGCGCGGTCGGCGCAATGATGTCGGTAATGCCGAAGTGCTTCAATTCCTTGCTGCTGCCGCGCCCGATCGCCGCAATTTGCAGCCCGCCGGGCAGTTCACGCCGCGATTTGATCAGGTTCATCGCCTTGTTGACGGCGTTGGGGCTGATGAAAATGGCCATATCGACTTCATCGAGCCGGTCGATCAGCGCGTACAACGGCTGCAAATCGGCGGTGTCGAGGATTTCCAGCACCGGAAACAGCACCGGCTTGCCGCCCGCCGCCACGATCAATTC
>DMQT01000002.1:7245-7385 GCA_003455595.1 Betaproteobacteria bacterium | reverse complement strand
GCTCATACCCTGACCCATGGTATTGCCACTGCCCTGCTTGACCAGTTGCGTGCTGGTGATGTTCACCACCGCTGCGCCGTGCTGCTCAACCAGCTGGGTAAAATCCGGCAGATCTTTGGCCAGCGCCGTCCCGGCCAGCA
>DMQT01000002.1:3493-7099 GCA_003455595.1 Betaproteobacteria bacterium | reverse complement strand
TGGCCAGCGCCGCCCCGGCCAGCAGCAGCCACAATGTCCATAGCCACGCTATGTTTTTCATGATTTGATTTCCTTCAGCACGAACAAACCCTCACTGACACGCCGCAAAATAACCGGCTGGAACCTTGCATCCCGTGCCGCACGCTGGCTGAACAGCGCCAACCACAACGCTCCCAGCACAAAGCCGCCGGCCGCACCGGCAATCGACCAGACATCGCGCGATGCCAGCGGTGCGTAATGCGCTGCCAACAGCGCGCCGACAAATACCAGCAATAGCGGCAGCATATATACCGCCGCCGAGCCGCGCAGCACGGCCCCGTCTTCAACCCGCACAACCACCGCTTCACCGACGCGGCTACCGACTGGATCCAGCACGCGGTAACGTTTGCTTTTCAGGGTAAAAATCTGGCCGATGCGGTTCACGCCGCAGCCGCCGGTGGTGCCGCACGCCGAGCAGCCCGATGGCTCCATCGGCTCGACCAGCGCCGCGCCCGGCTCGACCGCCATCACCAGCGCCTGGGTTTCCATTAGTTGCCTTCCTTCAGGCTGTCGGCCATCTGAATCACGGTATTGGGCGGCACTTCACCCAGCACGGTAATCTGATACTTGCCCAGTGGACGTGCGTACACGTTCACCAAGCCCTGGCTGGACAGGCCGCGCATCGGGTTTTCCACACTGGCGTAGGGCTCGATAAACAGCGATACCGTGGCCAAGCCGTCGGAATAGACCAATTGCCGCACCGGCGTTTTTTTGCCGGGCAACAAACGGTTCGCTTCCATCACTTTATTAAAACCGCCAGGCAATTGTTTGACCGACCAGCTGACCTGATTGTCACCGATCGGCAGATTGCCGACAGTGACGATTTTTTTGCCGGCATAGGCCGATTTGAAATAGCCGCGTTCAGGCGCATTGCCGATTTCGATCTGAGTGAATACAAACTGCCCGGTGGGGTTATTGTTGGCATCCAGCGGCACCGCTTTTAGCAGCAGGCCGGTGGTGGCATCGGCCCACAACTGGTAACCAAAGCGATAATCGTCTTTCGGCGCCAGAATCACGCCGATGCAGTCATGTCCGGCGATAGTGCTGCGGCCAATCGGTTTGATGGTGTAATGCGCCGCGATGGCCATGGCAGGCACGGGCAACAATGCAGGGAAAAACTTGTAGTGCTTGCGCTGCTCAACCTTGACGTGTTCGCCATCCGGTACGTAGCAGAACACCTGGTCGTTAATACTGACGTACTCATGCGGCGAACCCGACAACACGTCGATTTTGCCCATTTCCTCGGCACCGTCGGCACGGTGCGCCACGCGCGACACATCCACCGTGGTGCCGTGCTGGTAAACAAACGTGCCGGTGTAGTTAAGCTGCTGCGCCGCCAGCGCGACCCGGTTGAGCCAGGCTGCCCAGTTCTGCGGCGACGGGCTGCCCGCCGCACTGGCGAGCGGCGACACCGCCAACCATAACGCCACCAAAAACCATTTCATTTAGTGTTATCCGCTGCGACTTCGTAGTTGACATTCGCTAATGGAGACACCATTTCACCCGGTGAGAAATCGCGGTGCGCAATCAGATAATCACTCACATCATGACGCTGGTTGAAGCTCGACTGCACTGGCGTGGCATCGGCCAGCTGCTGGCTACCCGCCAGGCTATTCGTAACGCCATTCGGCGCAAAACTGACCGCGCCCCATGCCACCAGCATCACGGCTGCCAGCGAGGCGGCCACCGGCATACCAAAGCGCAGGAAAGCAGGCCGCCGATGCGGTGCCAGGATGGTCGGCTCGTCGGCCAGCAGCAGGCTGATGCGATTGGATAAATCGGATTTGAGCGCGGGGGTATTGCGCAGGCTGTCCCCAATGACGTGCCAGGTTTGCCATAACGCGCGTTCATCGGCGTTGTGCAAGCGCTCGATCATCTGCGCGGACTCAAGTACGGACAACTCGCCGTCCATCAATGCGGACAAGCCAATGTTCGCGTCAGACGCAGCGTGTGTAGGTTTGACTGCAGCGTGTTGCATGGTGTGTTTACTCCTTACCATCTCGTGTCTTTATCGGTGCCCAACAAGGGGCGCAAGCGCGCGGCAATTGCCTCACGTGCTCTGAAAATGCGGGATCGCACAGTGCCAATGGGGCAACCCATGACCTCGGCAATCTCTTCGTAACTCATCCCTTCCATCTCGCGTAATGAAATCGCGGTACGTAAATCTTCAGGCAACGCAGCCATGGCATCATTCACCACTTGGGCAACCTCTTTGGAGAGAAGTTCGTTCTCCGGCGTGTTGAGATCGCGCAGGCCTTCAGCGTCTTCAAAACCTTCTGCTTCTTCGGCGTCAAACTCAGTGCTGGTGGGCGCACGCCGCCCACGCGAAACCAGATAGTTTTTCGCCGTGTTGATACCAATCCGGTACAGCCAAGTGTAAAAAGCCGACTCGCCACGAAACGACGGCAAGGCACGATACGCCTTGATGAACGCTTCCTGCGAGATGTCTTCCACCTCGGCCGCATCGCGCACGAAGCGCGACAGCAGCCGCGCCAGACGCCTTTCATACTTTATTACCAGCAAATCGAATGCACGCTTGTCACCACGTTGCACCCGTTCCACCAGCAGTTGATCGATCTCACGATCACTCATGGTGCGCCATTCATCCCTGATCCTTGTTGTATCAGCCGTAGTATACCTGCGGCCTGAGCCATGCTGCACCGGCATGGCTCGTGTGCTGAAAAAGACAGCGCCATCCGGTATGAAGTTCCACACGCCTGCAGGATATATCCAGCCGCATAACGCTCTGCTATTCTTGCCGCACCCAATAATTATGACCGACACCATGCAACGCACCGACGTATTGATTATCGGCAGTGGTCTGGCGGCGCTCACCACGGCACTGCATCTGGCTGAAACCTGCCAGGTCACGCTACTGACCAAAAAAACCCTGCAGGACTCGGCCAGCGCCTGGGCGCAGGGCGGCATTGCGGCGGTGCTGGCCGATGACGACTCAATCGAGGCACACATCCGCGACACCCTGACTGCCGGTGCAGGATTGTGCAATGAAGCGGCGGTGCGCTTTGTGGTCGAAAATGGCCGCGCGGCAGTGCAATGGCTGGTTGAACAGGGCGTGCCGTTTACCGCCGACGCCAGCAATGCCAGCGGCTTTCACCTGACGCGCGAAGGCGGCCATAGCGCGCGTCGCATCATCCACGCGACTGACGCCACTGGCCGCGCAGTGCAGAAAACCCTGTGCGAACATATCCGCAGTCACGCCAGCATCACGCTGCTGGAGCAGCACATCGCCATTGATCTCATCACCGGCGACAAGCTCGGCTTTGATGACCGCAACTGCTATGGCGCGTACGCGCTGGATAACACCACCGGCGAGGTCAAAACGTTTGCCGCGCGTCATACCGTGCTGGCCACCGGCGGCGCGGGCAAGGTTTATCTCTACACCACCAATCCCGACGTCGCCACCGGTGATGGCATTGCCATGGGCTGGCGCGCCGGTTGTCGCGTCGCCAACATGGAATTCATGCAGTTTCACCCGACCTGCCTGTATCACCCGCACGCTAAATCGTTCCTGATTACCGAGGCGGTGCGCGGCGAAGGCGGCCTGCT
>DMQT01000002.1:798-3451 GCA_003455595.1 Betaproteobacteria bacterium | reverse complement strand
TGTGTATAAGAGACAGCCCACGACCAGCTCCGCGAGCTGGCACCGCGCGACATCGTGGCGCGTGCGATTGATTTTGAGATGAAAAAGCGCGGCCTCGACAGCGTCTATCTGGACATTTCGCACAAGCCCGCTGAATTCATCATCGAACACTTCCCAACCATCTATGACCGCTGCCGAGCGCTGGGCATCGACATCACCCGCGAGCCAATCCCGGTGGTACCGGCCATGCACTTTACCGGCGGCGGTCTGATTACCGACCTGGCGGCGCGCACCGATTTGCAGCATCTCTACGCAGTCGGCGAAGTGGCGTGTACCGGACTGCACGGTGCCAACCGCCTGGCCAGCAATTCGCTGCTGGAATGTCTGGTGTTTGGCCGTGCCGCAGCGGCGGATATTCTCGCCAGCCCGGGTGCGCCCGAGGTTGAAATACCCGAATGGGACGCCAGCCGCGTCACCGACGCCGACGAAGAAATCGTGCTCGCGCACAACTGGGATGAACTGCGCCGTTTCATGTGGGATTACGTCGGCATCGTGCGTACCAACAAGCGGCTGGCGCGCGCCGCCCGCCGCATTCGTTTGCTGACCGAAGAAATCAATGAGTATTACAAAAATTTCCGCGTCAGCAACGACCTGATCGAACTGCGCAACCTGGTACTGACTGCCGACCTGATCGTGCGCAGCGCCCAGCTGCGACGCGAATCGCGCGGCCTGCATTTCAGCAGCGATTACCCGGACATGCTGCCGATTACCGGCAACACCGTGCTCAATCCGCGCCCTGGACGGGTGTGTCCTGGGGCGTGCGACCTGCCCACTTTAGAATAACGCGCAAGCGACGAAAATCCTCGCGTGCCAAACTGTCCGGCAACAGCGTCAGCGTCACCCGTTGCCCACCATCCAGACGCATCCGCAGCACCGTCAGCAACGGCGTGACAAACGCCTCCACCAGCATTGCCTCATGCCACACGCCGTCGCGCTCGACGCGCCATGCGCCGCTCGCATCCACCTCTAGCCCGCCATTGCGTGACTGCCACAGCGCATAAAAAACCAGACTCGCCGCCAGTACTATCCCACCCAACAAACGCAGCCCCGCTTGCGGCACGGCCAGCCACAGCGCCACGCCTGCTAGTCCGTGCAGGACTAGCAACAAGCTCAACAAGTGGCGCGAAGACTGTAGCGCAATGCGTAAAGGCGGCAAGTTCATGGCGATGATTGTAGAATGGACGGATTGCCAACACCCGAACAAATTTGACCATGACGCAGAATCTGATCGACGCCCTGCACACCGGTGCCGTGTTTGCCGACCTCGCCCCGCTTGGCCTGATTGCCTTCAGCGGCGAAGACACCACGACGTTCCTGCAAGGCCAGCTCACCAACGACGTGCGCAAACTCGCCACTGGCGAGGCGCAATACAGCGGTTTTTGTTCACCCAAGGGGCGGCTGCTGGCGAGTTTTTTGATGTGGAACCAGAACGGCGACACCTATCTGCAACTCCCCGGCGACTTGCACGAAGCCATGCAGAAGCGCCTGTCGATGTTCATCATGCGTTCCAAGGTCAAAGCGCGCGACGCCCGCAGTGAAATGACCCGCATTGGCGTGGCAGGCAGCCGCGCCGCCGCGCTGATCGAAACCACGCTGGGCAGTCTGCCCGATGCCGACATGCGCGTCGCACATGGCCCGGCAGGCAGTGTGATCCGCCTCGGCCACCAACGCTACCAGATCGTCACCACGCCGGAACTCGCCGCCCCGCTGCTGGAAACCCTGCAACGCGACGCTACGCCGATTGATTACCCGGCCTGGCAATGGCTGGAAATCCAGGCCGGCATTCCCACCATCCTGCCCGCCACACAGGAGCAGTTCGTCCCGCAAATGGTGAATTTTGACCTCACCAACAGCGTCAATTTCCAGAAAGGCTGCTACACCGGCCAGGAAATCGTCGCCCGCACCCAATACCTTGGCAAGCTCAAGCGTCGCATGTATCTGGTACACAGCGACAGCCCTGCCGTGCCGGGCGACGAACTCTACAGCGCCGACATGGAAGGCCAGTCCAGCGGCATGATCGTCAACGCTCAAGCCGCGCCCGGCGGCGGCTGGGACGCGCTGGCAGTGATCCAGATCAGCAGTATCGCCGCACAGCCGATCCATCTGAAATCGCTCGACGGCGCGCAGCTGCGTCTCGAAACGCTGCCGTACGCGCTGGCTTGAACCACTACTACGTTTACTACCGTGTGGCCGACAACGACCACGAGACCGAAACCCAGGTGCGCGCCATGCAGGCGCGGCTAGCGTGCCGCAGCGGCATTACCGGGCGACTGCTGAAACGCCGCGACGATCCGCACACGTGGATGGAAATCTACGACAATGTGGCGGATAGTAAGCACTTCGAGCTGCACCTTGCGCGCGCCGTGTCGGAATTTGATGTCGATATGTTTTTGGCATGCGATGCATGCCGTAGTGTTGAATGTTTTACCGGAGACGAAGCGGCTCATGCCATGCCGTCCTGCACTACAGACTGACCACCCTTTTTATTAACCACTGACAAACAGGAAATCAAATTGGCCCAACCTAATTACCAATACGAAAAACGTCAAAAAGAACTCGCCAAGAAAAAGAAAAAAGAAGACAAACTGAAAGAGAAAGCACAGAAAAACGAGCA
>DMQT01000002.1:0-701 GCA_003455595.1 Betaproteobacteria bacterium | reverse complement strand
GAAAGCGTGATGAAAGTCACCATACTCGGCTGCAGTGGTGGTATCGGTGGCGCGCTACGCACCACCGCCATGCTGGTTGATGACGACATTCTGATCGACGGCGGCACCGGCGTGGGCGATCTGAGCCTGGCGGCGCTGACGCGCATCGACCACGTGTTCATCACCCACTCGCACCTCGATCACATCGCCTGCATTCCATTGATGATCGACAGCGTGGCGTACCGGCGCACCCGACCGATCACCCTGTACGCCACTGCAGCGGTGCTGCGCATTTTGCGGGAACATATTTTCAACTGGCAAGTGTGGCCGGATTTCACCCAGATACCCGATGCCAGGACGCCGTTCATGCGCTACCAGACAATCACAGTAGGCCACACCGTGGTGCTGGGCGAGCGCCGCATCACGCCTACTCCGGCGCAGCACACCGTGCCCGCCGTGGGCTATCACCTCGACAGCGGCGCAGCGAGCCTGGTGTTCACCGGCGACACCACCAGCCAGGACGCGCTGTGGGATTACCTCAACCGCATCGACAATCTGCGTTACCTGCTAATCGAGACCGCCTTCTCCGAACAGCAGCAAGACGTTGCCATTGCCTCCAAACATTTGCATCCGGCCCTGCTGGCCAAAGAATTGGCCAAGCTGCGGCGACCAGCCGAAATTTACGTGACCCACCTCAAACCCGGCGAAGACGACGTCATCAC
>DMQT01000182.1:1333-4597 GCA_003455595.1 Betaproteobacteria bacterium | reverse complement strand
ACATGCTGCTGGCGGCGGATCATAGCCATGAGGCGCGGGCGCGGCTGGCAAGCGAAACAACATAAATATTCTGCGTATCGCTGACGCGGTTTCAATCGTAGCCAGTCTGGTTTTTTAGACTCAACTGTTTGATCTTGATCAGACCTACGATAAGACGGGTGAAATTGTAATAAAAAATATTTTTAGTCACTTAACGAATTATCCGGGTGACCGTGCGCCAGATTGAACTTCCGTTCAGTCTGGCTTTTTTTATGCTCTATGTACGCGGCTGACTTAAAGTTTTTATATTTCATACCGATAGCTTACTTTATCAGCAATGAAGCAAGTTCATATCTACAATCAAGAGGCGCTTTATGCCTAACCGTTTAGCCAATGGATTTTCGCTAATCGAATTAATGCTGGCGTTGGTCGTGCTTGGGATATTGGCGGCCATCGCACTGCCAAGCTACCAGTCCTATCGTGCCAAGATGCTTAACACTAAAGCGATCGGGGATATGCTGGAGATATCCCAGATGCTCGAGCGCTGGCATACGGTTCACGGAACCTACCCTCCTGATCTAGCCTCATTAGGCGCCACCCCCAACGATCCGTGGGCTCACCCCTATCAGTATCTCAACATTGAAGCGGGGGTGCCGAGGGGTGCGGTGCGCAAAGATAAAAATCTCAATCCTTTGAATAGTGATTTCGATCTGTACAGCATGGGGCCTGATGGCCTGACCTCGAAACCGCTGACTGCGGCGCATGCCCGCGATGATATCGTGCGTGCCGGTAATGGCGGTTTTATAGGACTGGCGACGGAGCATTGAAATTTGCAAATTGCTTACCTTCAGACTCGGGTTGCGCGCCGCTTATTCGTTATATTCCTGCTTGCTGCTATTGTGCCGGTGTTGCTTATGGCCATCTTTTCTTATTCAGAGGTCAACAATCAACTGGTTGAGCTGAGTAACCGGTGGTTGCGCCAGGAAAGCAAAACGCTGGGTATGAGCCTGGTAGAACGCTTGAACTGGCGCGCAAAAGCACTGCTAAGTATTGCGCAATCTGCCCCAGCCGATCGCGTGAAAATGGACACCGACGACTATTTTTCGACGGTCAAAGAAATTCCACTGGCTGCGGGTCTGGCATTGACTCAGGATCAGCGTAAACATCTCGAGCATGGTGGCGTTGTGTTGCGATCGGAGGGCGCAGGCAGGTTAAGCATGTTGACACAGTTACCAGACAAGACTGGTTTACTGCAAGGCAACATGTTGAGTAAAGGCCTGTGGAACAATGAAGACATGGATATTCCATATTGTGTCATCGGTGCGGCAGGCGATGTTTATTTCTGCTCCCCGACAATCAGCACATTGAAGCTGCATCCGATAAATGGACTTTCCACGCATTCCGGTGCATTCAAGTGGCACGATGGCAAGCAAACCTTTTTGGCGAGCTACTGGAACGCAGAGCTTCAGGGGGCCTACGCTGATCCAGGATTCCATGTCGTCACTGCGCTTCCAGAGCAAGAGGTTTTGCAGGTTCTGCAACGTTTTCGACAGCTCTTCCCAGCCGTTATGCTGCTGGCTTTGGTGGTGGCGGTCTGGCTGACTTTACGCCAACTTCATCATCAGATGGAGCCGTTGACCAAGCTCGTTGACGGTGCGCATCGACTGGCAGAGGGCGATTTTGAGGTTGCCGTAGATATCCGCGACAAGAGCGAATTCGGTGCGCTGGGTGCAGCCTTTAATCTCATGGCCCGGCGCCTCCGACAGAAGTTTCATATGCTCTGCGCACTCGGGGAACTCGACCGTGCCATTCTCTCAGCATCGGAAATGGACGAGGTTATACAAACCATTTTGCAGCATGCACCGCTCGCGCTGACATGCGACTGCGTTGGCATCGTTCAGTTGCAAGATAAGGAATCCTCTGCCTCATTCAGTTATCAGAGGGTGGACAAGCCGGGCAAGTTTGTCCGGCATGAGGTGAAGTTGAGTCAGGCCGCCTTGGAAATCGTCGCCTCGGATCAGCCCTGGCTTGCGCTCAAGCCAGGCGAACCCGGAGCAGAGTTTCTACAGACCATGTTTGACGAAGCAATGAACCATGCGCTGGTCTTCCTCACCAAAACTGAAGGCTATGCGGCTGCAATTTTTGTCCTTGGGTTCAAAACCCTGCCTGACGAATTGACGGAAAATGTACAAGCCGGTCGGAACTTTGCGGATCGACTTGCCATCGCCGGATCAAATGTCGCATGGGAAGATAAGCTCTACCGGCAAGCGCATTACGATGATCTAACCGGTTTGCCTAATCGAGCGTTGCTGCGGGATCGTATCAAGCAAGCGGTCAGTCGAGCACAGCGCAACAAGCATGCAGTCGCGGTAATGCTGATTGACCTGGATCGCTTTAAAGAGGTGAACGATAGTCTCGGGCACGCTGTCGGTGATGCCTTGCTTCTGGCATATGCGACCAAGCTGGCTGGATGTGTTCGAGCAACCGATACCGTGGCGCGTCTGGGGGGTGACGAATTTGTCGTGTTGCTGACGGATTTAAATCAGGGCAGCGAAAGCCAGATTACTCATGCTATTGCCGCAGAGCTTCAGCAGGCATTGGCGCAAACTCTTGTATTGTCTGGACAGACGATACAGGTGGAAGCCAGCATCGGCATCGCGCTCTACCCTGACAACGCGGATAATTTTGATGCCTTGCTGAAGGCAGCCGATGCCGCCATGTATGATGCGAAGCGCAATCAACGCGGGCACTACCAGTTTTATTCGGAAGAAATGAACACTGCGGCTCAGGAACGTTTTCATCTGGTTCAGGAATTACACCTTGCGTTTGAGCGAAATGAATTTTTGCTGCATTACCAACCCAAAGTAGAGGTCAAGACAGGCAAGATTGTCGGCGCTGAGGCTTTGGTAAGGTGGCAGTCTCCGAAGCGGGGACTTGTGCCGCCCGGCAAATTTGTCGACTTGATGGATGAAATCGGCCTCGGCACTGCGCTGGGCGTTTGGGTGCTTCACACAGCGTGTGCCCAGCTCGCGGCATGGGATCTCATGGGGCTGCCGCCAATTACCGTGTCGATCAATATTTCCCCGACCCAGTTTGAGCAAACGGATATTGTTGCGGCGGTCATGAATGCGCTCGCACAATATGATTTGGGCCACCATCGTCTTGAATTGGAAATTCTCGAGGGCACTGCAGTAGAAGCGTCTGTTCAAACACATAATAAGTTGCTCGGCCTGCAAGAGCGTGGGGTACAGATTGCCCTGGACGATTTTGGTACCGGCTATTCTT
>DMQT01000182.1:411-1217 GCA_003455595.1 Betaproteobacteria bacterium | reverse complement strand
GATTTTGGTACCGGCTATTCTTCGCTGGTTTACCTCACTCGTATTCCTGCCAAGATATTAAAACTGGATCAGGAATTTATTCGTAGGCTGGTCACTGATCCCAGACAGGCTGCCATCGTGGCAAGCATCATTTTGCTGGCCCAAGGTTTGGGCATGCAGGTAGTGGCTGAAGGGGTTGAGGAGCAGGCGCAGTTGCAAATATTGAATGATATGGATTGCGACCTGTTTCAGGGTTATCTGTTTAGTCGACCGGTTCCGGCCGCTGCGTTTATGGAGATGCTGAACAAGGGTGACGAACGCTGATATTTGACCAGTGTAGGTGGTTTGTATCATGGTATGAAGTTGATTGTTGCCATGAGTCCGATAGGTTTTTTGTATATTGATATTCAAATCTATAACGAGTCAGACGGTGTTAATGGCAGCCACAGCGTAAAGCACGCACCGTTGCCGCTGCGATTGCGTACCGCGACATGGCCGTTGTGCAGCGCCGCCACGCGCTTGACGATAGCCAACCCTAGCCCGGCGTGGCCGTTGCCCTCGCGCGAGTGCGTACTTTGAAAAAACCGCTCAAACACACGCTCCATATCTGCGTTTGCGATGCCGCAACCGGTGTCGTTGACGTTGATTGAAATGCCTGCGTCAGCGGCTGCGGCACTTAGCGCAATGCTGCCGCCAGCTGGCGTGTAACGCAGCGCGTTTTCCACCAGATTGGCGAGTGCGCGTTCGATCAGCGCCGCGTCGATTTCTATCATCGGTAGCGTTGCTACTGCGTGACAGTGAATCGTCACGCCACGCACTTCGGCCGC
>DMQT01000182.1:0-345 GCA_003455595.1 Betaproteobacteria bacterium | reverse complement strand
GCGAGGCTGACAGCCGATCCAGATGCTGGGCGTTTTTCAGTGCGACCTGTAGGAAGCGCTCGCGCTCGGCATTGCTCAGGCGCTCGCCGCGCAGCAGCACGGTTTCCAGATGGCCGGTGAGCGAGGTGAGCGGTGTGCGCAGGTCGTGCGAAATACTCGCCACCCACTCGCGCCGGGTGCTGTCCATCTGGCGCACGCGCTGCACCTGTTCATGCAGACGCTGCACCATGTCGCGAAACGCGCGCGACAGATGGCCGATTTCGTCGTGCCGGTCCTGGTGCGGGAAGCTGGCGGCGTCAGGCGTATGCGCCACATCACTGCCGCGCACCTGGTCGGCGGCGCGTG
>DMQT01000180.1 GCA_003455595.1 Betaproteobacteria bacterium | reverse complement strand
GGTAAAGCCCGCGCATGAATCTGACTGCTGTGTTGGCTTCCCTAGCCGCAAGCGGCAGATGACCGACAGCAAGATCGAGTCGGCCAAGAAACTGCTGACCAACGGCATCCCGCCTCGTGACGTGGCCAGGAAACCTCGGTGTGTCCCTGCCGACGCTCTACTGCTGGATTCCGGCCTCCCCCAGGCTTAGCCAACTTTATTTTACGTTTTCCGAGATAACCCTCTTGCAATCGGATGGCTTATTATTAATAATGAGAAACATTCTTATTCGCGCCGAAAAGGCGACACCGATGAAGAGGCTGTCCATTTTCTTGCCGCTGGCGCATGCGTTTAATCGAAAAGATTCGACCCAACGTTTTTTGTGCAATTTAGGCCGCGCAAGTGTGGTCATCGCGATGCTTGTGGCTGGCAATGTAAGGGCAGCGCCACCGCCCATATCCATTCCCGCAATGAATGATGGCTCGCTGTCGAATCAATCCGAAGGCTTGTTTGGATTTTTAAATGGTATCAATCGTAGCAATACACTGATGGGCGACATGTGGGGCTTGAGAACTGGGCTGAGTCGTTACGGCATGTCACTAGCGTTGCTGGAGACCAGTGAATTTTTGGGCAATACCTCTGGCGGGATACACAAGGGGTTCGAGTATGATGGCTTGACCCAAGCGGTGCTGCAGCTCAATACTCAGCGCGCCTTCGGTTTGTACGGTGGCCTTTTTAACATCAGCGCACTGCAGATTCACGGAAATAATTTAAGCACGGATAATCTGCAAACACTCCAGACCGCCAGCGGCATCGAGGCAGATCGCGCCACCCGTTTGTGGGAGGTTTGGTACGACCAGAAATTCCTCGAAGAAGACCGACTGGATATCAAAATTGGCCAGCAAAGTCTTGACCAGGAATTCATGGTGAGCACGAACGCACTGTATTTCGTCAACACTATGTTCGGATGGGCCATGCTACCGTCAGCGGACTTACCCGGTGGCGGACCTGCTTATCCACTTTCGGCATTAGGCGCACGCATCAGCGCCCGGCCAATGGATGGGGTCACCGTCCTTGCCGGGGTGTTCAACGGATCCCCAGTATCCAACAATACCGGAGATCCGCAGTTGCAAAATCATACTGGAACAAGTTTCCCTCTACATGGCGGGGCGTTAGCAATTGCCGAACTCCAGTTTGCTTATCCAGCCTTGGGCAGCATGGTAGAAGCGGGTGAAAATCCACCGCTCGGACGCACCTACCGCGTCGGTGCGTGGTACGACAGCGAACAATTTAACGACCAGCGCTTTGACCAGACAGGCCTCTCGCTGGCGAATCCAGGCAGCATCGGGGCACCTGAAACTCATCGCGGGAATTACGCCTTTTATGCGGTGATGGATCAGTTGCTATGGCGCAACCAGAAAGATCCGAACCGCACACTCGCTGTATTTGCACGAGTCATGGGCACGCCTCTTGCCGATCGAAATCTAATCGACTTCAGTATGAATGCAGGGTTTGTTTATCACAGTCCATTTGCCTACCGGACTTATGACACATTTGGCATGGGAGTCGGATACGCCCATGTGAGCAAACAAGCCGGTGCGCTTGATCAAGACACCGCCAACTTCACCAACAGTTTTAACCCGGTTCGGCATAGCGAAACATTTGTCGAAGCGACATACCAGTATCAGGCCAAACCGTGGTTGCAAGTACAGCCGGATATCCAGTTCGTTTTTAATCCGGGTGCGGGTCTAGCGGACCCGAACAATCCTGGACAACCTATCAAGAACGAACTGGTGCTTGGTGTGCGTACCAACATTTCATTTTAAGCGAGGAAAAGCCAGCATCATGTTCACTAAAGATCGTCTAATGACACCGCGCTGCATTAGCAAAAATTGCAAGCCAGTTTCTTTCGAGTGGATGGCTATACGTTGGCGGCACAAGGCCTTGGCTATCTTGCTCGGCACATGGTCCGTTTTCGTAACAGCTGCCGCAGCTGAGCCGAAGGGTTTTCTTGAAACCATACACCATCACGTGACGTTGGCCTCCACGGTCACGGACAACGGTGACGAAAATCCCTATGCCATTGTGGTTGCTCCCGTTTCGATTGGCGCAATCGAAACAGGGGATGTACTGGTCGATAATTTCAACAATATTTCAAACTTGCAAGGCACCGGCACGACGATTGTGAAATATCGGCCGAGTACCAAACAAATGACGCTATTCGCTCAAGTTCCGCAGAAACTGAAAGAGTGTCCGGGTGGCGTGGGTTTGACAACTGCCATGACCATGCTCAAGAGCGGTTGGGTCATCGTCGGAAGCACGCCGAGTACCGACGGCACGACGGCTACAAAGGGTGATGGTTGTTTGCTGGTATTCGACCCGAATGGGCACCATGTCGCCACGTGGGCTGGCCCCACCATTAATGGCCCGTGGGGCAATATGGCCGTGATCGATAAAGGGGATAGCGCTACTTTATTTATCAGCATGGCAGGCTTCGGAATTCCAGGGCCGGAAGTTTTGGATCCGGCTACGCATTATCCAGTAACTGTTCGGAAGGCGACTGTGTTGCGGCTGGAATTGTCGGTCCCGGAAGGAAAGCCTCCGGTATTACTTAGCCAGACAGTGATTGGCGATGGATTCGCGCAACGCGCCGATCGCGACAATTTTATGTTTGGTCCGACTGGATTGGCACTGGGTGCGGATGATACGTTTTATGTGACAGACGGGCTGGATAACGAAATTACTGCCATTCCTGAGGCTTCTACCCGCACTGCGAGCGCAGGCAAAGGCAAGTTAGTCGCGCAAGGGGGATTGTTGGGTTGGCCACTATCGATGGTGATGACATCCGCAGGACACCTTCTCGTTTGTAATGGAAAAAATGGACAGGTAATTGAAGTCGATCCGGTTTCTGGCAAACAGATTTACGCACAATGGATCGATCCGGATCAGGCACAGTCACCGCCTGGAAATGGCGATCTGTTTGGCATCGCGTTGACGCCAGACGGTAAAGCTTTTTATTACGTTGAAGATGATGTAAATACCTTAATGATTGCTAAACCATGACAGACTCCGCTCATCCTCCACGCCAACCAGGGCGGCGTTTATTCCTGACTCGTGCGGCCGTGGCGGCTACGGCCGCCACGGTTAGCTCGGTCGGACTGGCTTCGCCTCTGCCAAAACATTCACCAGTAGACGAACAGACAGAACCCTTCTGGGGAAAGCATCAAGGCGGCATTACGACATCGATGCAGCGTCATAGCTACTTCATGTCCTTCGATCTGATCACCACGAATCGTGAGGAATTGATAGCGCTGCTGCGTTCCTGGACCGAAGCGGCGGCAGCAATGACGCATGGTCCGGCACAAATGGATACCCATCCAGATCCCGACAAGATTCCGGAGGACTCAGGTGATACCTTGGGTCTATCGGCGGCACGCTTAACCATTACCTTCGGTTTCGGACCAGGCTTGTTCGAAAAAGACGGTAAAGATCGATATGGGCTGGCAAAACACCGCCCCGCTGCACTCGCTGATTTACCGCGCTTTACAGGCGATCAACTGATCGCCGAACGTACTGGAGGCGATCTTTCAGTGCAGGCATGCGCCGACGATCCGCAAGTTGCAGAGCATACGATACGTCGCCTGGTTGGTCTGGCAAACGGTATCGCTAAAATCCGTTGGGCTCAGACTGGATTTGCAGGAAGCTTTAAAGCGGGTGAGACGCCACGTAATCAGATGGGCTTTAAAGACGGCACCATGAATCCCTCGACCAAAGATGCCGCGGCCATGAAGCAATTTGTGTGGGTAGGCGATGAAGGCCCGACCTGGATGCGTGACGGTACTTATATGGTGATCCGTCCGATACGCATCGCTCTGGAACACTGGGATCGAATGAAATTGGGTTTCCAGGAACAGACTTTTGGACGCCATAAATATTCAGGCGCGCCGATTGGCACGCAGCACGAATTCGACCCGCTCGATCTCGATGCGAACGACAAGGATGGCAATCCCCTCATCCCCGAGAACTCTCATGCACGACTATCAGCACCCGCGAGTAACGATGGTGCGCAAATTCTCCGTAGAGCCTACGCATATGATAACGGCGTGACTCATATCGCCGAGCGCTGGCCGCCTTGGCATCAAGTAACGACCTTTGATGCCGGTCTGCTATTTCAGTGCTATCAGCGTGATCCCAGGACCGGTTTTACGAAGATATTTGAAAAAATGGCCAAGTTCGACATGCTGAATCAATTCACGACTCACGTTGGGAGCGCCTTGTTTGCGTGCCCTCCAGGTGCCAAACCCGGAGAATATATCGGTCAGCGCCTGTTCGCTTAATTGCATCTAAGTGAGATCTGATTGGACTGTCTTTCGGGTGGTAAAAAATGAAGCCCATTCTCACCAATTAATTGACTCGCCATGATAAATACCCTTATTGCACCGTCCCGAGCCCGACTGGCTGCTTTCCTTGCCGTGGCCGGACCCGGTCTGGTAGTGATGCTGGCCGATACGGATGCCGGTAGCGTGATTACCGCAGCGCAGAGCGGCGCGCAGTGGGGATACAAGCTGCTGGCCTTGCAACTGTTGCTGATCCCGATTCTGTATCTGGTTCAGGAGCTGACCCTACGTTTGGGTCTTCTCACCGGACGCGGTCATGGCGAACTGATCAAGCAACACTTCGGGCGTGGCTGGGCGTGGCTGTCGGTATCCACTTTGCTGGTGTCCTGCCTCGGTGCGCTGATTACCGAAATGAGCGGCATCGCCGGCGTTGGTTCACTCTACGGCATTCCAATCTGGGCGAGTGTGCTGGCGACGTTGGGATTCCTGCTCACTATGGTGATTTCCGGATCATACCGTTCGGTGGAACGTGTCGCGGTAGCCATTGGCCTGTTTGAACTGGCCTTTGTCTACGTTGCGGTAGTGTCACATCCGGATCCGGCAGAAGTGCTCCACGGACTCGCCAGCATGCCGCTGGCTGACCACGGCTATCTCTATCTGGTGGCGGCTAATATCGGCGCGGTGATCATGCCCTGGATGGTTTTCTACCAGCAATCAGCCGTGGTGGACAAGGGTCTGAAACCGCATCATCTGCCGGCCGCGCGCTGGGACACGGCGATCGGTGCGGTCGTCGCCCAGGCCATCATGGCGGCTATTCTGATCGCCGTGGCAGCCACCTTCGGGCGCAGCGGCGGGGCGTCCCGGCTCGACACGGTGCAGCAGATTTCCCATGCGCTTACCCCATACCTGGG
>DMQT01000199.1 GCA_003455595.1 Betaproteobacteria bacterium | reverse complement strand
CTGCATTTTTACTATTGTGGGGCTGTAATTGCACTCGATATGGAGACTATCGATTCGCCGTCAGCGTGTGGGTGATGCGCCTGTGTTTAAAGCGTTTGAATGGCGAGTTCCCACCTATTGTAATAGGGATGGTCGCCTAAGTTTTCCCGTTGAGTTTGGTTATCCTATCTCCGAAAGGAGGCCAAAAATGTACAAAGATCATAAGCAATGGAAGCGAATACGGACTCGCATTCTTGTTTATAGGGAATCTGTATGTCATGTTGCCCAGACCGAGGGTATGAGTCGAATCACGGTTCGCAAGGTGCTCAAGTATCCAGTTCCGCCTGGATACGTTTCGTCTGTCCGTTTTAAAGCCCCAGACATTCAATCAAAAAAGGTGCGATGTCCAATCCCACAGAAGAAAATTTGTCGCGATAAGCAGCATTGGATGGAGTGGCTTTATTCTCTTGAACAACAGCGTCGATCGCACTCAGATTATACAACTTTACTGAGCGCTGACAATATTTTCGCAGCCCTTTCGCCTTCACCAAACCGTCCACGAACAAGAGCATTGGCTGCGCTTGCCATGATAGAGGGATTTTCCGTGAGACAGATAGCGAAACACCTCGCGATAGCTGTCCGCACGGTTCAGGGCTATCTATCGGACTTCCAAACAGGCGGAGCAGATGAGTTGTTCAGGCGAAAAGCGAAGAGAAGAAAATCAGATGATCAAAGTTTGAAAAAATCGATCTTTGCCTTGTTTCATGAACCACCCAGTTTGCACGGCATCAATCGAACTGCGTGGAGAATGGCTGACTTACAGGCAATACTTAAGAAAAATGGACATTTTGTGTGTCAGGATGTCATACGCACAATCATTAAAGAAGCTGGGTATCGATGGAAGTCGGCCAGAATTGTGTTAACGAGCACTGACCCAGAATACCGCGAGAAATACCAGCATATACAAGACATTTTGACCCATCTTCAAGACGATGAGCGATTTTTTTCTATAGACGAGTTCGGCCCCTTTGCTATCAAGAAGAAAGCTGGCCGCGTACTGACCCAGCCGGGCTTCCAGCCATCGGTACCGCAATGGCAGGAATCCAAAGGTTGGCTAATCCTCACTGCTGCCCTGGAACTGTCGAGAAATCAGGTCACCCATTTCTATTCGAAAACGAAAAACACAGGCGAAATGATTCGTATGGCTGAAGTTTTGATCAAGGAATATTCGAACGCAAGCAAGCTGTATTTTTCTTGGGATGCTGCATCTTGGCATATGTCTAAAGAGCTGAAGACCTACATCAGAGACCATAACGAGAAAGCGAAGCTCAACAAATTACCGCAACTGGAGTTGGCTCCTTTACCGGCATCTGCCCAGTTCCTCAATGTGATCGAGTCTGTGTTTAGCGGAATGGCACGCGCGATTATTCATAGCAGTGACTATCCATCCACCAAGGCTGCAATGACAGCGATCGATCGTCATTTCAAGGAAAGAAATCAGCATTTTCTCGATAATCCAAAGCGTGCCGGAAGCAAAATATGGGGGATGGAAAGAACGAGTAGTGAGTTTTCTGCGAGCAATAACTGCAAGGAACCAGCTTATCGATAATAGATGTGAAGTTCCGTCCGTCAGGTATTTGCATGTTTACTATTGTGGGGATGTAATTGCACTCGGCATGGAGGTCATCCGATTCGCCGGCAGTGGGCGTGAACGGCGGGTTCCGACCCGTTTCTGCCATTGGCGTCAGCAAAGAGCCGAAGTCAGTTCTGTGGCTCATAGCAGACGGATGCTGAGATCAGTTGTGTGGCAGCCCATTGCGGTCACTGAAGTACCCCACTGCGAACGATGGTTCAAGACTGGAAGCAGACTGTCAGGGTTGGCTGGTCAATGGAGGCATCTGTTTTGTATCGTTCGAAATTGATAATCCCGACTACCATGGATAAGCTACGGTGAAATGACGGAAACGTTGATCGTTGGTGTTGCACAAAAACATTTCAGGGGAACCGCGTATGAGTCAGTGGATTGATCGAATAAATACCCATCCAGTATGGAATGAACTTAAATCACTTGGTCTTGCTATTGATCACGCCGTAGCCCGCGAAGAAAATGTTGCTACTGTTGTTGATGGCCTGGAGCGCATACGTACCGTACTAACTTTTTGTGGCAAGCGTCTAGCTGCAACTGATCCAGTTCTGATAGAACCGCGTGCCCTCACTGGACTAGCCAATCAGCTGACGCCTGCCAGATTAGAAATAGAGGCATTTGTCTCTAATGGCAATGCCGCACACGTAGATGCCGCCAACGCGAGGGCTGATGAAGTTCTGGTTGCTTTGCCGTCGATTCTCGCTCCCATTGCAACTGATGATTTAGCGGTTATTAATGCATCAATTTCTTCCTATCGAACAACCTTAGAAAAAAACTTGCAGGCAGCCTTGGATTGGCAGGAAAAACTCAAGGAGGCGATTGGTGCCAATGAAGTAAAGGTTGCAGCCTTAGAGGCAACACTAACTGCCGAGCAGCAGAGACTAGCGACACTCGTTTTGGAGTATCAAACCCAGTTCTCAACTGCGCAGGACAAAAGGGCAAGTGAATTTTCAACCGCGCTAACAGATCAGCTGACAAAGTACGCAGCAAATGCGGCGGAGCAATTAACCCAGTTTTCAAAAGATCAAGATGCAAGAAATAGTGACTATGCTGCGTCACAAATAACTAACCAAGAAAAATTCGCGGCTCTTATCACTGATTACACCCAGAAACTAAACGCTCACGATAAAGACTTCACTGAAAAATTGGAGGTTGCAGATAAAGCCCATGCGACTAACTTAGAGTTACTACAAACTGGTTATGAGGGTTCTGCAAAAGAAATCCTGGAGCAGATCAAAGTACACAGGAAAGACGTTGAAAATTTGGTTGGAGTTATAGGCAATCTCGGCGTCACTTCCGGATACCAAAAGGTCGCAAACCTTGCTAGATCAATGTTATTTTTGTGGCAGTTTATAACTGTTGCCGCACTTGGGGGCTTGGTCTTGGTCGCCTATCAAATGGCGTTCCCGTCGCCGATAAAATCCTCGTCTATTGTTGCAGAGGCTCTCCCAACCACTACTCCGATTGGACACTCATTCACGTCTATATCGTCAGAAAAGGTCGCACCATCAGGCCTGTCCGTGGCAACAACCCAATCTGCCCCTACACTTATATCCGACTCTGCTTTTTATCAAGGATTGGCAACACGTATTTTTCTTTCACTAACATTTGGTGTTTTTGCCGCCTATGCAGCCAAACAGGCCTCTCACTTCCTCGAGATGGAACGCAAGAATCGGAAATTGGCACTAGAGCTAGANNCGTGAACGGCGGGTTCCGACCCCTTGCGGTCAGTCAGGCTGGCTGCATCGAATATCTGCTACTCGGCCTTATGCAAAGCTTTGCATAAGGCCGAGTAAGCCATGAGAATGGCAGGTCTGCAATGTGTCGCAGATCTGCCTTTGACCATGAATCCGGGCGTATGCCTCTAACACGAACTGGTGTTGGATCTACCCCGCTTTGCATGGGGGTTTTTCGATTGCTCGATCATGAGGGGCGGCGAATCCTCAAGGTTGCGCGATCGCAAGGTGTGCTGGGTTCGCTCCCGCTGCGAACGGGCTGCCCGGAACGGGAGTGAGTGCGCCGGTTGTTGTGTGTATGCTGAAAACCGAAACGCTGTTCCCAGAAGTGCCCCCCTCAAACATCAAAGTGCCTGCGGGGTTGATCAGCATGCCTGAGAACTCCCAATGTATCGCGGGCAAAGAGACCCGCGAAACGGTGGTGAATGCGCCGGTGGTCGAGTTCATGCGGAAAACCAAGGCGCTATCATCCGTGGACAACCCATAGGCAAAGGTTCCAGTGGGGTTGATGACGAAGGGGGTCGCAAGCCCCGGGACGGGGAACGGACTGCCCTGGACTTGGGTAAGCTCACCAGTCGCTGCGTTGATACGGTAGACCCAGACGTTATGGCGGCGCCGGTCCACCGCATAAGCAAAAGTACCAGCGGGATTGATCGCGATGGAGTCTGCGCTGCCTTTGCCGCCGAATGAACCGCCAGGAATAGGCGACAGTGCGCCCGTGGCGGCGTTGATACGGAAAGCCGAGATGGTGCCGCCATCGGCGCCACTCACGACGTAGGCGAAGGAGCCGGCGGGGTCGATCGTGATGGACAAAGGCTCCGATTCTGTAGGAAACAGACTTCCAGGGATGGGAGCGAGTGCACCGGTGACGGCGCTGATGCTGAAAGCTGAGATGGTGTTGCTGTTTAGACTTTGCATATACGCGAAGGTGCCTGCGGGGTTGATCGTGACGTGGCTTAGGGAGGGCACGCCAAACGGACTACCCGCAATGGGCGTCAGTGCGCCGGTGTCGGCATGGATGCGAAAGGCCGAGACGGTACCTCCGAAATAGTTCAGCACGTAGGCGAAAGTGCCTGCGGGGTTGACCGTGATGGAGTCGGCCATTTCTGCGGCAAACGGGCTCCCCGGGACTTGCGTGAGCGCGCCGGTGGTGGTGTTGATGCGGTAGGCCGAAACGGTACTGTCACCGGCGTTTGCGGCGTAGAGGTATTGAGGTCTTGGTGCCGTCGATTGCATCCCCCCGAGCGTGGAGCACGCCGTCATCGATAAGATCGCCAGCAAGCCGAGAATGCGCCTGACAGCCGTGTGAGTGCTTTGTCGCGTGTGTTCCATGTTGATCTTTCGCGGTTGGCTGCAAGTGTGTGTTTTGGACGCAAGCATCAAGGCTGCACGACCGTGACGAACATGGGACGAGTTCCTGTCGCGAACGGACTGCCAGGGACTTCGGTCAATGCTCCGGTGCTGGCGTTGATGCGATAGACCGAGATGGTGCCTTTGGTGAATCCGTTGCCCATGTTTGCCACATAGGCGAAGGTGCCTGCGGGGTTGACCGCCACGGAATGGGGATTATGAAGTCCCGTCGCGACCGGATTGCCCGAGACTGGGGTGAGTGCGCCGGTGGTGGCGTTGATGCGGTAGACCGAGACATCGCCGGTGTCGTTGAGATGCTGTTCCGTCACATAGGCCAATGTGCCCTCGGGGTTGATCGTGATGGATTTGGCATCTGGATTCTCGATCTTGGTGCCCGGTATTTCATGGTTAAACCCGTTCGCGGCATCAATGCGGAAAGCCTCGATCCCGTCGTTGACCAACCAGTAGGCGAACGGGCCTGCAGGACTGACCGTCGCGTTTGGGGCGGGAAGATAATCGGCAAGATGGCGAATGGACTGCCAGTTGTTGTCCGTGACAGGGGTGAGCGCTCCTGTGGAGGGATCGATGCGATAGGCCGTGAAGTAGCTGCTGTGCCAGTTCGCTACATAAGCAATGGTGCCGGCCGCATCAATCCTGACGATGTAGGGCTGGTTTCCCGCCGGGAACGGACTGCCATGGATTTCGGTCAATGCCCCCGTGCTGGCATTGATGCGGTAGACCGAGACGGTGCCGCCGGTGGTGTTCGCTACATAGGCAAAGTTGCCTGCCGGGTTGAGTGTGAGAAATTGTGGGTAGCCTTTATCCGCAAACGGACTGCCAGGGACTTCGGTGAGTGCCCCGGTGTCGGGATTGATGCTGTAGGCCGAGATGCCTTCACCGTTCGTCACATAGGCGAATTGAGGTTTCGAGGGCGAGAACTCCAGCGTGGAGTGCCCTTTCTTGAGAACGAGAACCCGCGCCTGATCCGGTAAGCCTTGCTGAAATTGCACCTGCACCGGGGATGCTACGAGCACGCTCGATCCATTGCCTAGTTGGCCGTGCTGGTTGTATCCCCAGGCCCAGAGGTGGCCTGCGTTGTCGAGGGCATAAGCGGAAGCGGAGTCGACGTTGGGGCTCATGGCAGCCACACTGACGATCGGCGCGGGCCCCCGAGCAACGGGGATTTGTACCAGCGCCGGTGGATTGAAACTATTCGCGAGCAAGCCATTGCCCAGTTGACCGTACCTGTTGTTTCCCCAGGCCCAGAGTCGTCCGGCGCTGTCGATGGCGTAAGCGGAGTAGCCATCAGCTTCCACACTGATGATCGAAGCCCCACCCAAGGCGGACGGGAACTGGACTCGCTCCGGGACGGAGCGATCCTTGAGCGACCCATTGCCCAGTTGACCGTACCTGTTGCCTCCCCAGGCCCAGAGATGGCCTGCGCTGTCGATGGCATAGGCGGCACCGGAGCTGTTGCGGGTAGCCGTCACGCTAACAATCGAGACTGACCGCCGCCACCGAGGCGTGGGAAACCGAACCCGAACAGGGGAGGATTGATTCGTGGTCGACGCATTGCCCAGTTGGCCGTTCCTGTTGTTTCCCCAAGCCCAGAGATGACCGGCGCTGTCCAGGGCGTAAAAGGAGCCGTTGCCGGCGCTCCCGGCCGCCACGCTGACGATCGAAGCGGATCCCAAGGCAGCGGGGAACTGGACCTGAACCGGGGTTAAGGAACCATCACTCCTCGACCCAATGCCCAGTTGGCCGTTCATGTTGGATCCCCATGTCCAGACATGGCCGGCGCTGTCGAGGGCGCCGACAGAGAGGAAGCCGGCATCGTCGTCATTGACCTCCACGCTGACAATTGATGCATGCCCAAGGGCATCCGGGAAAGGGACCCGAACAGGAGTGGATGGATATCTCCTCGACGCACCCCCCATGTAGTCGTCCTGGTCATTTCCCCAAGCCCAAAGATGGCCAGCGCTGTCGATGGCGTAAACGCATCCATAGTCGTTGTGGGTGGTCGCAATGCTGACGATCGAAGCGGCCCCCAAGGCGGCGGGGAACCGCACCAGCGTCGGCATCGAACGGTCCGTGAGGTCCCCATCGCCAACGCCCAGTTGGCCGCGCCCGTTGTCTCCCCAGGCCCAGAGATGGCCAGTGCTGTCGAGGGCGTAGGCGGAGTGGTAGCCGTTGACAGCCACGCTGATGATCGAAGCATCCCCCAAGGCGGCAGGGAACTGGACCTGCACCGGGGTTGAACTATCCACGGTCGAGCCATTACCCAGTTCGCCGACCTTGTTGTCTCCCCAGGCCCAGAGGCGGCCGGCGCTGTCGATGGCGTAACTTGAGGAGCCATCCGTCGCAAATCGCTTGCTTGCGCCTAGTCTTGCGGCGACAGAAGCGGGGGTTATCACCGCAGGCACATTCGCCACGTCGGCGAATTGCGGCCCTCTGGACACCGTACTTTCGCTGCCCACACCATGCAAGCTGCCGCAGGCCGTCATGGAAAGGGCCAGAGTGGCGCTGGCGGCAAGGATCAAAGATAAACGCAGATGCATGGCAAACCCTACGAGAAAATGGATGGTCATCCGCAAGGCGGGCATGGGATGTGTGCAGATTGTTTTCTTGCAAACACGGGTTCGCCGTCTACTGCGGTTGCACAATCGTGATGAAGTCGGGCTTGGTTCCAAACGTGAACGGACTTCCCGGTATGGGTGTGAGCGCCCCGGTGGCGGCATGGATGCGATAAACCGAGATGGAGCCCTTGTGGCCGAAGTTGCCTTGGTTCGCCACATAGGCGAGTGTGCCAGCAGGGTTGACCGTGATGGATGCGGGCTCGATGCCAGCCGTGAACGGACTGCCAGGGATTTCGGTCAAGGCCCCGGTGGCGGCATTGATGCGGTAGGCCGAGATGGTTCCATTGTGGCCTTTGTAACCCGTGAACTGGTTCGCCACATAGGCGAGTGTGCCAGCAGGGTTGACCGTGATGGA
>DMQT01000276.1 GCA_003455595.1 Betaproteobacteria bacterium | reverse complement strand
GTTATGGCGCCTATGCCATGGAAGTGCTTATCAACGAGCTGCTCAAAGCGGGTGCGCGACGCGAAAACCTGGAGGCCAAGGTGTTTGGCGGGGGCAATGTGCTGCGCGGTTTTACCACCATCAACGTGGGTGAACGCAATGCCCAGTTTGTACGCAGCTTTCTGCAAACCGAGAACATCCGCGTCGTGGCTGAGGATCTGAACGACGTCCATCCGCGCAAGGTGTATTACTTTCCGCGCACCGGCAAGGTGCTGGTCAAGAAACTCAAACAACTCAACAACTACACGCTGGTGAAGCGCGAGCAGGACTACGCAAGCCGGCTCAAAACCAGTGAGGTAAGTGGCGATGTCGATCTTTTTTGATCGCTAGGCAACGTACGAGGGCGATGCCCGGAAAGCAGGCAGCATGAAAATAAAAGTTCTGATTGTGGATGATTCGGCGCTGATCCGCAGCGTGATGAGCGAGATCATCAATAGTCAGTGGGACATGGAAGTGGTGGGCGTGGCGCCTGACCCCATTGTCGCGCGTGATCTGATAAAACAGACCAATCCGGATGTGCTCACGCTGGACGTGGAAATGCCGAAAATGGATGGTCTGGATTTCCTCGAGAAACTCATGCGGCTGCGGCCGATGCCGGTAGTCATGGTGTCGTCGCTGACCGAAAGCGGGTCGGAAATCACTATGCGCGCGCTGGAACTGGGTGCCGTGGATTTCGTGACCAAGCCGAAGCTATCCATCCAGAGCGGTATGCGCGAGTATACGGAGTTGATCGCAGAAAAAATCCGCATTGCATCGAGGGCAAAGATCAAGCCGCGTACCTTGGTTACCGGCGCCCACGGCAATCAGGGAGAGCCGCTGGCCGCCATCCGCAATCCGCTTACCAGCAGTGAAAAGCTGATTATCATCGGCGCCTCCACCGGCGGCACAGAAGCCATCAAGGAATTTCTCATGCAGATGCCCTCGGATTGTCCGGGCATCCTGATTACACAGCACATGCCGGAAGGCTTCACCCGCTCATTTGCCAACCGGCTCGACAAATTGTGCAAGATCTCCGTTAAGGAAGCCGAGGGTGATGAACGGGTGCTACCGGGTCATGCCTATATCGCACCGGGGCATTCCCATTTGCTGCTTGCGCGTAGCGGCGCGAACTACATTACCAAGCTCGATCAGGGGCCGCCGGTGAACCGTCATCGCCCTTCGGTGGATGTACTGTTCAGATCCGCAGCAATCAGTGCCGGGAAGAACGCGGTTGGGGTCATTCTCACTGGCATGGGTAAGGATGGTGCAGCAGGGATGCTGGAAATGAAACATGCAGGTGCGTATAACTTCGCCCAGGATGAGTCCACATGTGTTGTATTTGGCATGCCGCGGGAAGCAATCGCGGTTGGCGCCACGCATGAGGTTGGGCCGCTGAATGAGCTGCCGGGCAGAATGATGGCTTATTTTGCTGCGCATTCCAGCCGTGCATTGCGAGTGTGATCCGCGTCAACACGGGGGTTTCCACTCCGTTTTCGCTTAAGTTCGGTGCGCAACTGCCGATAACCGTATATCAAATTAATAGCATTAATGGAGTAATTTATGGCTGATCCGAATACCAAATTCCTGGTTGTTGATGACTTTTCAACCATGCGGCGCATCGTGCGCAACCTGCTCAAAGAGCTGGGCTACTCCAACGTTGAAGAGGCAGAAGACGGCATTGACGGGCTGGCAAAATTGCGAGCAGGCAATTTTGATTTTGTCGTATCCGACTGGAATATGCCCAATATGGATGGGCTGACCATGTTGCAGAATATCCGCGCAGATCCGGCGCTGTCCAAGCTGCCGGTGCTGATGGTTACTGCTGAGGCGAAAAAAGAAAACATTATCGCTGCGGCTCAGGCCGGCGCGAACGGTTATGTGGTCAAGCCATTCACCGCTGCCACACTCGACGAGAAACTCGCCAAGATTTTCGAGAAACTTGAAAAAATTGGAGCCTGATGTGAGTACAACCCTCCCGCATGGGGCGATCGATACCGTTGTTTGTCAACCGATTACTCCCGAGCACGGTCAGCATGACGAGGTCATGGCACGTATCGGTCAGATGACACGTAGTCTGCATGAAAACCTGCGCGAACTTGGCTTCGACAAAGTTCTGGAAAAAGCGACGCATGACATTCCCGATGTTCGGGAACGTTTGAACTATGTCGCACGCATGACCGAACAGGCCGCGCAACGGGTGCTGAATGCCACCGACACTGCAATACCCTTGCAGGAGAGGATAGATGCGGGTGCCAGCGAAGTTCTGGATGGCTGGAAAACAGTTCTGAAAGCGCCTTTCTCGGAAGCGGATTACCGCGACATGGCCACGCTCACCATGCAGTGCCTAGTTGATATGCGCCACGATACCAGCGCGACCAAGCAACAACTTTTAGATATCATGATGGCACAGGATTTTCAGGATCTCACCGGGCAGGTTATCCGCAAAGTGACTGAACTCGCGCATCACCTGGAGCAGCAGCTCGTGCAGCTACTCATTGACTATGCGCCACCCTCCGCAGAGATGCGACGCGATGCCAGCAATGGACTGCTCAATGGCCCGCAGATTAATCCTGCTGCCAATAGCGATGTGGTTGCTGACCAGGGGCAGGTGGACGACCTGCTGGACAGCCTCGGTTTTTGAATAAACCGGAGAGTCGTTTTAATGTAAAGACGAAACGGAGCAGCGCTTCCATTGATTTATTTCACCACCAATACAGAACTTACCAATCCATGCCTGAAATGAATGTCATTGTGCGCGAGCCGCTGCTGGATACGCAGCAGCGCATTATCGGATATGCGCTTGCCTGGCAACAGGCGGAGATGGATGACTGCAGCTCAGTTGTTGCGGACCCCGCAACGCTGGCTGGCCTGGTTGCCGAGACAATCAATAATGAGCAGGCAGGTTGGCGGCTCGGTGATCAGGTTCTGTTCCTGGAAGCTGCGCCAGCACTCATTTTGTCAGATATGCTTGCAACGCTGCCGAGTAACAATATTGTGC
>DMQT01000123.1:12658-28216 GCA_003455595.1 Betaproteobacteria bacterium | reverse complement strand
CCAGACGCAGCACACCGTGCGCAGCCGGGTGCTGAGGACCGAAGTTCATGGTGTAATTTCTGATATCAGCCATCAGGCACGCTCCCCGTAATTCTCTTCGCGTACGATACGTGGCGTAATCTCACGCGGCTCGATGCTGACCGGCTGATAGATCACACGCTGTTGCTCCGGGTCATAGCGCATTTCGACGTTGCCGGAAAGCGGGAAATCCTTGCGGAACGGATGGCCAACGAAACCGTAGTCGGTCAAAATTCGGCGTAGATCAGGGTGACCTTCGAATACGATGCCATACAAATCGAACGCTTCGCGCTCGAACCAGTTCGCCGCCGGCCATACGTCGATCACACTGGCCAGCATCGGGAAATCGTCTTGCTCAGCAAACACCCGCACCCGCAAGCGCCGGTTTTTGTTAAGGGACAGCAGATGATAGACCGTGGCGTAACGCTTGCCCTCCCAGGCACCGTCGCCATATGTCGAATAATCCATGCCGCATAAATCAATCAACTGCTCAAACCGCAAACCATTATGGTCTCGCAGCGTGGTCATCACATCTTTAAGATCGGCAGCACGAATCTCTACCGTCAGTTCGGCCAAAGCCTCCACTTGACGAACGATTTTTGTTCCCAAAGCAGTGATCAGGGAAACCGACAAACTTTCCAGTGAGGTAGTCATGAATGCTCGTTCCCAGGCTTATCGCGCGATGGTATTGGTGCGCTTGATTTTGGTCTGCAACTGGATAATGCCGTAGAGCAGCGCCTCCGCTGTGGGCGGACAGCCTGGCACGTAGACATCCACCGGCACAATGCGGTCACAACCACGCACAACCGAGTAGGAATAGTGGTAATAACCGCCGCCATTGGCACACGAGCCCATGGAGATAACCCAACGCGGCTCGGCCATTTGGTCGTATACCTTGCGTAAGGCGGGTGCCATTTTATTGCACAACGTACCTGCCACAATCATGACATCGGACTGGCGCGGGCTGGGACGGAAAACAATCCCAAAGCGATCCAGGTCGTAGCGCGATGCGCCCGCCTGCATCATTTCCACTGCACAGCACGCCAAGCCGAAAGTCATTGGCCAGAGCGAGCCAGTACGCGTCCAGTTGATCAGCTTGTCCGCAGTGGTGGTGACGAAACCCTGCTCCAAAACGCCCTCTATTCCCATTCCAGCGCGCCTTTCATCCACTCGTAAACAAAACCGACCACCAGGATGCCGAGGAACAATACCATGGCAAGAAAACCAAACAGCCCTATTTCCTCAAGCACGATAGCCCAGGGAAACAAGAATGCAATTTCCAAATCGAACAGAATAAACAGAATGGCTACCAAGTAGTAGCGCACGTCAAACTTCATACGCGCATCCTCAAACGCCTCGAATCCGCATTCATAGGGCGAGAGTTTTTCGCTGTCAGGGTGATTGGGAGCCAGCAGCCACCCCATCACCATAGGCCCGACGCCAACGGCGAGGCCGACTATGACAAACAGCAAAACAGGAAAATAATTTTCAAGCATGCATCCGCTCCAAGGCCGTACATCACGCCATCATGGCGTGCACAGCGTTCCAGTTTAGTTGCGCGAAAAGCGTCGTGTCAAGCTGAAAAAAAGATTGTTTTTTACAAAACAATCAATTGGTTATGCAATCATCAGCGCTGATTGCTGCATAACAATAATCTATGGTGCCGACGGCGAGACTCGAACTCGCACAGCTTTACGCCACTACCCCCTCAAGATAGCGTGTCTACCAATTTCACCACGTCGGCATATTGATAGGGCGGATTGATAATCCGCCCCTTGGCAAAACCCAATTACTTAGGAATTTCCCCGGCTTTTGACCCGGCATTGCCTGGAACTACTGAACCCGTTGACGGTGCAGGCGTGGGTACACCCGCCGGCGTCACAGGCTTAATTTGCACTTTTTGTTGCTGAGACTGCATTACGCCCACCGCCTGCGGGCGATGACCAGATAGATAGGTTAAACCCAGACTGGTGACAAAAAAAGCTGTCGCCAGAATTGCCGTGGCACGGCTCAGGAAATTTGCCGAGCCGGTAGATCCAAACAGGCTGCCGGACGATCCACTGCCGAAGGCAGCCCCCATGTCGGCACCCTTACCCTGCTGCAACAACACCAGCACGATGACCGTCGTTGCTGCCAACACATGCAATATCCAGATAGCCGTTTCCAATTTTAATTCCTTTAACCTTGAGCCGCTTGGCAAATAGCCATAAATTCATCCACCTGCAGCGATGCCCCGCCAATCAATCCACCATCGATATCGGGCTGAGAGAATAATTCTGCCGCATTGGCAGCTTTGACGCTACCACCATATTGAATAATCAGTGCGGCAGCAATGTCGGCGTCAAGTGTCGCCAGCTTACGCCGAATAAATGCATGCACTGCTTGCGCCTGCTCTGGGCTAGCAGTTTTGCCAGTACCAATTGCCCACACAGGCTCGTAAGCAATCACTGATTTAGCCAGCCCCACCATACCGGATCCGGCAATCACCGCATCAAGTTGTCGCGCTATCACCGATTCTGCCCGCCCGGCATCGCGCTCTTCCAGTGTCTCACCCACACAAAGGATAGGCGTAATGCCCGCTGCCAATGCAGCCGCAAATTTTACCGCAACTACCGCATCGGTTTCACCGAACAAGGCACGCCGCTCGGAGTGACCTACGATGACATAGCTACAACCGAACTCCAGCAGCATAGAAGCAGACACCTCGCCAGTGAACGCGCCTTTGTCATATTGACTCAGATTTTGTGCGCCCCAGGCCAGCTTGGTACCCGTTAGACTTGCTTGCGCCTGCGCCAGATAAGGAAAAGGTACGCATACTGCACAACGCATGCCATTCAACTCTTCCAATTGAGACACTAAAGCTGTCAGCAAAGCTTGGTTACCGGCCAAACTCCCATGCATCTTCCAGTTCCCGGCGACCAGTTTTAGGCGCATCGTCTAACCCACCACGTAGAAAGGCGCTGATGGTACACAAAACACCGCATCCAGGCAATGCCAAGCAGCAAGCAAGACGCCTGATTTAACCATCCTGTCATATTTATGTAATATTAGCGGCTTACTATGGCGTCACAAACGGGTAGCCCTTATTTCACCCAGAACTTGTTTGTTGTGTTCATGCAGCAGACAACCTAATGGAGAACTCCATGCAAGCCAAGCAACAAAAAATTGTACGTACCTTCGCTTCCGTCCTTGTACTGGGTGCGGGGTTCGCATTTTCTACCGCCACTATTGCAGCCGAAATTACCGGTGCGGGCGCGACTTTCCCCTATCCGATCTATGCTAAGTGGGCTGAAGCGTACAAAGCCAAAACCGGCATTGGCATGAATTATCAGTCGATTGGCTCTGGTGGCGGCATCAAACAGATCAAGGCAAAAACCGTGGATTTCGGTGCTTCTGATAAACCGCTTACGCCTGCCGAGCTGGACAAAGATGGCCTGATGCAGTTTCCCACCGTAGTGGGCGGGATTGTGCCGGTGTACAACATTCCCGGTGTTGCATCGGGTGCGTTGCGTCTGAATGGCAAAATACTGGCCGACATTTTTATCGGTAAAATTCAGAAATGGAATAGCCCGGAAATTGTTGCCATTAATAAAGGGGTAAATCTGCCGAACATGCCGATTACCGTCGTACACCGCTCAGACGGCTCGGGCACCACCTTCGTGTTTACCAATTATCTGGCTAAAGTCAGCCCGGAATGGAAAGAAAAAGTCGGCAATGACAGTTCTGTCGCCTGGCCGGCAGGCGTTGGCGGCAAAGGCAATGAAGGCGTTGCTTCTTTCGTACAACGCATCAAGGGTGCGATTGGCTATGTTGAATATGCGTATGCCAAAGAAAACAAAATCGCCTACAGCATAATGCAGAATAAAGACGGGATGTTTGTGGCGCCGGATGACAAAACTTTCCAGGCTGCAGCAGCGGGCGCTGACTGGGAACGCGCACCTGGTTTCTATGAAATCCTGACGGACGAACCGGGCAAAACCAGTTGGCCTATTACGGGTGCAACTTTCATCTTGATGCATAAAATTCAGGCCAAGCCTGAAAACGCCAGAGAAGTGCTTAAATTCTTCGATTGGTCCTATGCCAATGGCGACAAGCTGGCTGAACAACTGGAATATGTGCCCTTGCCAGATAGCGTCACCAAAATCATCAATAAAGCATGGAAAGCTCAAATCAAAGACACCAGCGGGAAAGCCGTTTGGTAATCTGTAGTACCCGGCATGCACCTCGTGCCGGGATCTGATTTTCGATAAGCGGGTTGTCCGCAAATGACAACCCGCTTCTGCGTTGGCACGAATGATATGAGCAAACCTTTATCTGATCACCGCACCCGTCGCTTCCTGTTTCAAGACATGCTCTTCCGGGGTGCGACGCGTAGCTTCGCGTTTATTGTATTGGCCTTACTGGTCGGCATTGTCATCTCACTAACGATAGGCAGCATGCCTGCTATCAAGGCGTTCGGTTTCGGTTTTCTGACAGACGACAGCTGGAATCCAGTTACTGAAAAATTCGGTGCGCTCGTGCCCATTTACGGCACCCTAGTTACTTCAGCAATTGCCTTGCTCATCGGCATCCCAGTCAGCTTCGGCATTGCCTTGTTTCTGACTGAACTTTCACCTAAGTGGTTAAAACGTCCACTCGGTATCGCAGTAGAGTTGCTGGCTGGCATTCCCAGCATTATTTATGGCATGTGGGGCTTATTCGTATTCGCGCCTGTGTTCGCTGATCACGTGGAACCCTGGCTGATCGACACACTCGGCCCCTTGCCCATTTTTGGTCCATTATTTCAAGGCGCGCCCATGGGCATTGGCATGCTCACAGCCGGGCTGATTCTGGCCATTATGGTCATTCCATTTATCGCTTCGGTGATGCGCGACGTGTTTGAAATCGTACCGCCGTTACTCAAGGAATCCGCTTACGGTCTCGGCGCAACCACTTGGGAAGTGGTTTGGAACGTCGTGTTGCCCTATACCAAAATCGGCGTGGTGGGCAGTATCATGTTAGGGCTGGGACGTGCTTTGGGAGAAACCATGGCGGTCACATTTGTGATTGGTAATGCGCACCAACTCAGTACCTCACTCCTGATGCCAGGCAACAGCATTTCATCAGCCCTTGCCAACGAATTCACAGAAGCAGACGGTGTTTTATATACTTCAGCGCTGATCGAACTCGGGCTGATTCTATTTTTTATCACTTTCGTCGTGCTCGCTTTGTCAAAATTGCTGCTAATGCAATTGGGCAAGCAAGAAGGCAAAAAGAGCTAGGAGTACAGCATGATTTCTCTTAATGCACGGCGGCAATTCGCCAACAAATTCAATCTGCTTGCATCGCTCGTCACCATGATTGTGGGCCTAGCTGCATTGGGCTGGATACTCTGGACACTGGTTGCTTATGGTTTACATGGAGTTAGCCTGGACATGTTTACCAAAATGACACCGCCGCCCGGCAGTTCAGGTGGTTTGCTCAACGCCATCGTGGGTAGCCTGTTAATGACGCTGGTAGCCACGCTGGTCGGCACCCCCATCGGCATACTGGCCGGCACCTATCTTGCCGAGTTCGGCCAACGTGGTTGGCTGGCACCGTCTACCCGCTTCATCAACGACATTCTGCTGTCCGCGCCTTCGATAGTGATCGGCCTGTTTGTGTATGAAGTTTATGTGATCAGTACCGGCCATTTTTCTGGTTGGGCAGGGTCTTTTGCACTCTCACTGATTGTCATTCCTGTGGTTGTGCGCACCACGGAAAATATGCTGAAACTTGTACCGGACAGCTTGCGTGAAGCCGCCGCCGCCTTGGGCTCTCCACAATGGAAGATCGTCAGCATGATTACCTGGCGCGCTTCCAAAGCCGGCATGCTGACGGGCGTACTACTTGCAGTCGCGCGCATCAGTGGTGAAACAGCCCCCTTGCTATTCACCGCACTCAACAATCAATTCTGGAGCACCAACATGAATGCCCCTATGGCAAATTTGCCGGTGGTGATTTTCCAGATGGCGATGAGCCCCTATGACGACTGGCACAATCTGGCTTGGGCCGGAGCGCTACTGATTACTTTTGCGGTATTGGGTCTCAGCGTGACGGCACGCATCCTGTTCCGTCAACAATCCTCCTCCCATTAAGCTGTCAGAACCGGAACATATACATGAACCAACCCATGGATCACTCAACCAAGATCAGCCTGCGCAACCTGAATTTCTATTATGGCAAAACGCTGGCACTGAAAAACATCAATCTGGAAATTCCAGAACGTCAGGTTACCGCATTCATCGGGCCTTCCGGTTGCGGAAAATCCACCCTGCTCCGCACTATGAACCGTATGTATGACCTCTACCCAGGACAGCGTGCAGAGGGTGAAATACTGCTTGATGGGGACAATATCCTTGAAAAAGGCACCGATTTGAATAAATTGCGTGCACGTGTCGGCATGGTGTTCCAGAAGCCCACTCCATTCCCGATGTCGATTTACGACAACATTGCTTTCGGCATCAAATTATATGAAAGCATGAAACGCTCAGCCATGGATGAACGTGTAGAATGGGCGCTCAAAAAAGCTGCGCTATGGAATGAGGTCAAAGACAAACTCAACCAAAGTGGTTACAGTCTCTCAGGGGGCCAGCAGCAGCGTCTGTGCATCGCTCGCGGCATCGCAGTTAAACCTGATGTATTACTGCTGGATGAGCCTGCCTCGGCACTGGATCCTATCTCCACAGCCCGCATTGAGGAACTGGTACACGAATTAAAGACCGATTACACCATAGCCATTGTTACCCACAACATGCAACAGGCAGCGCGCGTATCGGATTTCACTGCCTACATGTATCTGGGCGAAATGATTGAATTTGGTAAAACTGATCTGGTATTTACCAACCCCAAGCAAAAAGCGACCGAAGATTACATTACCGGAAAATTTGGCTGAGCTGACTGCAAGCCAATAAAAAAGCCGCTCATGCGGCTTTTTTATTGGCTTGCATACCTACATCAGGGGGCGGCGAGGCGCACTGCTGCTGCAATATGTTCAGCCTGGCGCATGGACAGTTCCGGGCAGGTGCTTTCCACCATTACCCGAATCAGCGGCTCTGTGCCGGACGCACGCAACACGATACGCCCTTCCTTGCCCAATGCAGTTTCTGCTTCGCCACACGCTTTTTGTACTGCACCATCGGACAAATCAAATCCCTTGACGACCCGCACGTTCAATAGCACCTGCGGATACAAGGTCAGATCGCGCGTGTATTCGGCAAGAGAAGAGCGGCTATCACGCATTGCATGAAGCACCTGTAACGCGGAAATGATGCCATCGCCCGTCGTGTGCTTGTCCAGGCATAAAACATGGCCTGAAGTTTCGCCGCCAAGCTGCCAACCGTTTTGCTGCAATAATTCGAGCACATAGCGGTCACCCACCTTGGCGCGCGCAAACGGGATATTCAAACGCCCGAGCGCATGCTCCATACCAAGATTGGTCATCAGCGTGCCAACCACCCCGCCTTTCATATAACCGCTCTCTGAACGATGCTTGGCAATGGCGTAGACCAGCTGATCCCCATCAAACACCGTACCGTCGGCGTCCGCCATCATCAGGCGGTCGCCATCGCCATCCAGCGCAATGCCAAAATCGGCGCGATGGCGGCGTACGGCAGCACTCATGGTAGCCGTATGCGTAGCGCCGCATTCACGATTGATGTTCAAGCCATCCGGATGATTCCCAATCGGAATAACCTCGGCACCCAGCTCATGCAACACATGTGGCGCAACGTGGTAGGTGGCGCCGTGCGCACAATCCAGCACGATGCGCAGGCCGCGCAAATCACATTCAAATGGAAAGGTGCTTTTGCAGAACTCGATATAGCGTGCCGCCGCATCATCCATCCGCTTGACCCGGCCCAAGCGCTTGGATGGCATGGTTTGCATCGGCTCATCGAGTAAAGCTTCTATCGCCAATTCGGTTTGGTCAGGCAATTTTGCACCAGTCGCCGAGAAAAATTTTATGCCATTATCCTCAAACGGATTGTGCGAGGCCGAAATCACCACACCTGCTTGTAAGCGCAAGGCGCGAGTCAGGTAAGCCACAGCGGGGGTCGGCATCGGCCCTACCAGCCTTACATCCACGCCCGCTGCGCACAAGCCAGCCTGCAGTGCCGCTTCGAGCATGTAACCTGAAATTCGTGTGTCTTTACCGATCAACACCACCGGGTTTTCCCCTTGCGGCAAACCCGTAGTATCTGACGCCAACACCTTGCCTGCGGCATAGCCCAGACGCATTACGAACTCAGGTGTAATTGGACTTTCCCCAACCCGACCACGCACCCCATCGGTGCCAAAATACTTTCTACTCATCAGAAGCCTCCACAGCCTGTATTATTTTTAACGCATCCGCACACGCAGCTACATTATGTACACGTAACATACGCGCGCCTTTCAGTACTGCTATCACGAGTGCAGCGCCACCTGCAAAATCGCGCTCATCTACTGCACGACCAGTCAACTGCCCCAGCATGGACTTACGTGACAGCCCCGCTAATATCGGGACGCCCAATTCAGTAAAACGGTCGAGATGATGTAAAAGTTTAAGATTATGCTGCAACGATTTGCCAAATCCAAAACCCGGATCAAGTACGATGCGATTGCGAGCCACGCCGAACCCAGTGGCCGCGGCCATACGCACTGTCAGAAAGTCTTGCACCTCTCTGACGACATCAACATAGGCTGGTGCCTGCTGCATGGTAGCTGGTAACCCCTGTTTGTGCATCAGGCACACCGCCACATCACTTTGTGCCAGTATCGCCAATGCCCCCTCGGCCTGCAGCGCATTAATATCGTTGATCATGTGTGCCCCTTCGGCAATGGCAGCAAGCATGACCTCGGGTTTACGGGTATCAACAGAAATAACAGCACCGCAACCACGCAGTTTCTGAATGACAGGTATAACGCGTTCCAGCTCTTGCTGCACAGGCACGTCGGCAGCGCCCGGACGGGTAGATTCGCCCCCAATATCAATTACATCAGCACCCTGTTTGATTAATTCAAACGCATGACGCACAGCATTAGCGGTACCCGAATACTGCCCACCATCCGAGAACGAATCAGGCGTGACATTAACGATGCCCATGATGCGCGCTTGCGTGAGGTTGAGCTGAATGTCGCAGCAGTGAAGGATCATATAGGCGAAATAAAAAAACCAGGGACTAGTCCCTGGCTGATTTTAGGATGAAGCGCTTCTCAGACTTCCTGCGCAGGTGTTGTAGTCGCCGTCGGAGTAACAGTAGGCGCACCACCCTGGGGTGGGCTGCTTGGTATATTAGGTGATGGTTTTGGTGGCCGCGGTGGCTGACCTGTCATGATGTCTTTGATCTGATCGGCATCAATGGTTTCCCAGTCCAGCAAGGTGTGCGCCATAAGCTCAACCTTGTCGCGCGCATCCTCAAGAATCTTGCGTGCGATGGCATATTGCTCGTCAATGATGCGCCGGATTTCCAAGTCCACTTTTTGCATGGTCGCTTCGGACACGGTCTTGTGCGTGGTCACGCTGCGTCCCAGGAAAACCTCACCTTCGTTTTCACCATAAACCATCGGACCCAAGGCATCCGACATGCCCCACTGCGTAACCATGCGCCGCGCCATTTCCGTTGCGCGCTCAAAGTCGTTGGATGCACCGGTGGTCATGTGTTTCATGAACACCTCCTCAGCGACACGGCCGCCGAACAGTACCGAAATATTTTGCAGCAATTGCTCACGATCCATGCTGTAACGGTCCTCTGTCGGCAATTGCATGGTCAGACCCAAGGCCCGCCCACGCGGGATGATGGTTACTTTGTGAACAGGGTCTGTTTTATCGAGGCTGTACGCCACCACCGCATGACCGGCTTCATGGTAGGCCGTGTTGCGCCGTTCTTCTTCAGGCATCACCATGTTTTTACGCTCAGCGCCCATCATGATTTTGTCTTTGGCATGCTCAAAATCATCCATGTCGACCAGACGCTTGTTGCCGCGCGCAGCAAACAACGCCGCTTCGTTCACCAGGTTGGCCAAGTCCGCGCCCGAAAACCCAGGTGTACCACGTGCCAAGATGTCAGCACGCACATCCGGTGCCATCGGAATTTTACGCATGTGCACCAACAAAATTTGCTCGCGACCGCGAATATCCGGCAATGGCACCACCACCTGACGGTCGAAACGACCGGGACGTAGCAAAGCAGGGTCAAGCACGTCAGGGCGGTTAGTGGCTGCGATCACGATCACGCCAGCCGAACCTTCAAAGCCGTCCATTTCTACCAGCAACTGGTTCAAGGTCTGCTCACGCTCATCGTTGCCACCACCCATGCCGGCGCCGCGCTGACGACCTACCGCATCGATTTCATCGATAAAGATAATGCAGGGCGCGTGTTTTTTGGCTTGCTCGAACATATCGCGTACACGTGCCGCGCCCACACCGACAAACATCTCAACGAAGTCAGAACCGGAAATACTGAAGAAAGGCACTTTGGCCTCACCGGCGATGGCTTTGGCCAGCAAGGTTTTACCCGTACCCGGGCTGCCTACCAACAAGACGCCACGTGGAATGCGTCCGCCCAGCTTCTGGAATTTGGACGGGTCACGCAGAAACTCGACAAGTTCGGACACTTCTTCCTTGGCCTCGTCGCACCCCGCCACATCGGCAAACGTGATCTGGTTGGTGGATTCATCCAGTAAACGCGCCTTGCTCTTGCCGAACGAGAACGCGCCGCCCTTGCCACCGCCCTGCATCTGGCGCATGAAGAATATCCACACACCAATCAGCAGCAACATTGGGAACCATGACACGAACAAACTCATCAGGAAAGACGGCTCTTCCTCCGGTTTCGCCTGCACCACAACACCGTTTTTCAATAGGTCGGACACCATCCAGGGGTCTGACGGTGCGTAGGAGGTAAATGCCTTGCCGTCCGTCTTGACGCCTTTAAGCACGTGGTTTTCAATGGTGACTTTGGCCACTTGGCCTTGCTTCACCTCATCCAGGAACTGCGAGTAATCGACTTGCGACTGCGCGGTCTGGTGCGTACTGAACTGGTTAAAAACCGTCATCAGCACAAGTGCGACGACTAACCAGATCGCGATGTTTTTGAACATGTTATTCACGTGACGCTCCTTCGAGCTGGTAAAAGTTACAATTTAAACTCATTCTAAACTGATTCTCTGGCTGTTGTCACGGCAGGTTTGCTCGAAATCGCCTACCTAACAAATACACTTCACTACTACGATCTCGCGATGCCTTAGGTTTGCGGGTCTGCACCTGGTCAAAATCCGTGCGCAGGGCAGCTACATACTCCTGAAACCCTTCACCCTGAAACGTCTTGACCAAGAAATCACCGCCAGGTTTCAAATGGTCTCGAGCGAACTCGTGCGCCAATTCACACAAGTGCATGCTTCGCGCCTGATCCACACTGGTTACTCCACTCATATTGGGTGCCATATCTGAAATAACAAGGTCTGGCAGCCTGCCCGCCAGCACTTGCTTCAGCTCTTCCAGCGCAGCAGCGCCTGTAAAATCGCCCTGAATGAACTTCACGCCGACAATCGAATCCATCTCAAGCAAATCCAGTGCAATCACTTTTGCACCGAGCTTGGCTGAAACCTGTGACCAGCCACCTGGTGTCGCCCCCAAATCAACCACCAGCATGCCGGCACGAATCAAATGGTCACGGGTATTGATCTCATCCAGCTTGAAAGCCGCACGCGAGCGGTAACCATACTGCTTGGCCAGCTTTACATACGGGTCGTTCACATGCTCGCGCATCCACGCTTTGCTGGTTCTACTGGGCTTCATCGGCTAAAATCGGGGTTTGCTTAAGGAATAACACATGATCTCTCTGAATGCTTTGCAGCGTCGCTACCTGCGTGGACAAGCCCACCATCTGCACCCCGTCGTCATGATCGGCGATGCCGGGCTGTCGGATGCCGTGATGCGCGAAGTGGATATTAACCTGAAAAGTCACGAGCTCATCAAGGTCAGGGTGTTTGGTGATGATCGTGAACAGCGTATCGCCATCATGGAAAAAATCTGCACCGACTTGGGCGCAGCGCCGGTGCAGCATATCGGCAAGTTGCTGCTGATCTATCGCGCGGCAGCCAAACCCAAACTGGTTTTACCCAAATAAATTACTTGTTGGCCTGCTTGAATACCAGCACCAGTCCGAGCAGGCTTTCGATCAGGTAGACAATACTCGAAATTCCATGCCAGCGTGCAAAACGGTCATGGAAGATGCTTTCCATCACCGCTTTCGGCATCGCCTGCTGCTTAAGACTTTCCATGATGGGCTGAATACCAAAATGGCCTGCCAGCGTGAGCAACAGCATCACCAGCGCCGCCCAGAAAAATGCCTGTTTGAAGACCACACCACCAACCGAAGCCAGTCGTTGAAACACCAGATACAGCCCACACACTATCCCGACGTAGGCCATCACGCTGAACATGTTGCCCGCCAGATTGCCCGCCAGCTGTTTGTCACTCAAACTACCGAACAATACTGGCGCCGCAATATAACCTATCGCCCAGATACCCCCTACCCAAAGCGTGACTGCAATTCGCGCGAGGTACTGCGACAGGTTTTTCACAAGTAATTCACGTCCAGGACTTCGTACTGACGTACGCCACCCGGTGCCTGCACGTCGGCTGTATCCCCCACGTGCTTGCCAATCAGCGCTCGCGCAATGGGCGAGCTGATAGAAATTTTTGACAGCTTGATGTCCGCTTCGTCGTCACCCACGATCTGGTAGGTGACGGTTGCGCCGCTTTCCAGGTCTTCCAGCACCACCGTGGCGCCAAACACGATACGGCCATCGGCATCGACTTCTTTCGGGTCGATAATCTGCGCGGTCGACAACTTGCCTTCCAGATCCGCGATGCGCCCTTCGATAAAGCCCTGCTTCTCCTTGGCTGCATCGTACTCGGCATTTTCCGACAGATCGCCTTGCGCACGCGCCTCCGCTATAGCGGTAATGACCGACGGACGTTCCACCGATTTCAAACGTTGCAGTTCCTGGCGCAGCATTTCTGCACCTTTGACTGTCAACGGCGTTTTAGTCATGACATTCATACTGTATTCCTTATCAAGCAGGTAACTGCTTATGTAATCCTTGTAAATCGTAGACTTGCAATGCGCCAACTGCCTGCATCCCGATGCACGCAGCCTTGGCACCCGCCAGCGTGGTGTAATACGTTACCCGCTGCGCCAAGGCGGCGCGCCGAATCTCGACCGAATCACGCACTGCACGCTTATCATCTACTACGTTAACAATGAGGCTGATCTCATTGTTTTTAATCATGTCAACAATGTGTGGCCGCCCTTCAGCAACTTTATTTACTACCGTCACGACCAGCCCACCCGCTTGCAGCGCTGCTGCCGTTCCACGCGTTGCCAGCAGCGTAAAGCCAAGCCCCACCAGTTGCGCACCAATTTCCACGATTTTCTGCTTGTCGGCATTGCGTACGCTGATGAAGGCCTGACCGCCCTTGGGTAGCTTCACACCTGCCGCCAGCTGCGATTTGACGAAGGCCTCGCCGAAACTTTCGCCGACCCCCATCACCTCACCGGTGGATTTCATTTCCGGTCCGAGCAACGTATCTACACCCTGGAATTTGGCAAACGGAAACACCGCTTCCTTCACCGAAAAATAAGGAGGCACTACCTCTTTTTCAAGCCCTTGATCAGCAAGGGTGCGTCCTGCCATGCAACGAGCCGCTACTTTGGCGAGCTGGATGCCGGTGGCCTTGGATACAAATGGCACGGTACGTGACGCGCGTGGATTCACCTCCAGCACATACACTGTGTCGCCCTGCAACGCGAACTGTACATTCATCAGCCCCACCACATTCAGCGCATGCGCCATGGCCACGGTTTGACGCCGAATTTCATCCTGAATGTCAGCCGACAAACTATACGGCGGCAGCGAACACGCCGAATCGCCGGAATGCACACCGGCTTGTTCAATGTGTTCCATGATGCCGCCTATCAGCACTTGCTGACCGTCGCAAATCGCATCCACGTCGATCTCGATCGCATCGTTCAGGAAACGATCCAGCAGCACCGGCGAATCGTTCGAAACCTTTACTGCCTCACGCATATAGCGTTGTAGATCGGCCTCTTCGCGCACGATTTCCATCGCCCGACCGCCCAGCACGTAAGATGGTCGCACCACCAGTGGATAGCCGATTTCTTGCGCCAGGCGTATCGCTTCCTCAGCAGAACGCGCAGTCCGATTCGGCGGCTGTTTCAGGCCCAACTCTACCAGCATTTTCTGGAACCGCTCGCGGTCTTCGGCGCAGTCGATCATATCCGGCGTGGTACCGATGATCGGCGCACCATAGGCTTCCAGATCACGTGCCAGTTTCAGCGGTGTTTGGCCGCCGTATTGCACAATGACGCCGGTGGGTTGCTCGATGCGCACGATTTCAAGCACGTCTTCCAGCGTAAGCGATTCAAAGTAGAGTCGGTCAGACGTGTCGTAATCGGTTGAAACTGTCTCAGGGTTACAGTTGACCATGATGGTTTCATAGCCGTCTTCGCGCATCGCCAGCGCCGCGTGCACGCAACAATAGTCGAATTCAATTCCCTGACCGATGCGATTTGGCCCACCACCCAGCACCATGATTTTCTTGCGGCTGCTCGGTTGCGCTTCGCATTCTTCCTCGTAGGTCGAATACATGTACGCGGTGTCGGTCGCAAACTCAGCCGCACAGGTATCAACGCGCTTATAGACCGGATTGATGCCCAGTTCCCAGCGGCGTGCACGCACGGCGTGTTGATCCGTACCCAGCAATTGCGCGAGGCGACGATCTGAAAAACCATTGCGCTTCAGGCCGCGCAATGCGTGGGTGTCGAGCGTTGCCAGTTCGCGCCCGTGCAGCGCGCTTTCATCCGCCACCAACGCTTCAATCTGCACCAGAAACCACGGATCGATTTTAGTAAAGGCAAATATCTCGTCGAGACTCATGCCGATGCGGAACGCGTCGGCCACGTACCAGATACGCTCTGGGCCGGGGTTACCGATTTCGCTTTCAATCACATCACGGTCGGTGGTCAGCGGATTCAGACCATCCATACCGGTTTCCAGGCCACGCAGGGCTTTCTGCAAGGATTCGCGGAAGGTGCGACCTATCGCCATCACCTCGCCCACCGATTTCATCTGGGTGGTCAAACGGTCGTTGGCCTGTGGGAATTTTTCAAATGCGAAACGTGGGATTTTGGTGACGACGTAGTCGATACTGGGCTCGAACGACGCCGGCGTAGCACCGCCAGTAATATCGTTTTTCAACTCATCCAGGGTATAGCCAATCGCCAGCTTGGCGGCGATTTTGGCAATCGGGAAACCGGTAGCTTTGGACGCCAGCGCCGAAGAGCGCGACACGCGCGGATTCATCTCGATCACCACCATGCGGCCGTCCACCGGATTGATGCCGAATTGCACGTTGGAGCCGCCGGTTTCAACGCCAATCTCGCGTAACACCGCAATCGAAGCGTTGCGCAGAATCTGGTATTCCTTGTCGGTCAGCGTCTGCGACGGCGCCAC
>DMQT01000123.1:7331-12643 GCA_003455595.1 Betaproteobacteria bacterium | reverse complement strand
TGCACGCCCATCGGGTCGAGGTTTTCGATCGAGCAGACGATGATGCAGTTGTCGGCGCGGTCACGCACCACTTCCATCTCGTACTCTTTCCAGCCGATCAGCGATTCCTCGATCAACAGCTCGTGCGTGGGCGAAGCCTCCAGGCCGCGCTCGCAAATCTCGACAAATTCTTCCCGGTTGTAGGCTATACCGCCACCGGTGCCGCCCATGGTGAACGACGGCCGGATAATGGTCGGAAAGCCCATCACCGCCTGCACCTGCAGCGCCTCTTCCATGCTGTGCGCGATGGACGAACGGGGCGACGCCAGGCCGATACGCGTCATCGCCTGCTTGAACTTCTCGCGGTCTTCAGCCATGTCGATCGCATCGCGCGAGGCACCAATCATCTCCACGCCGAATTTTTCCAGCACACCATGTTTGGCCAGATCGAGCGCGCAGTTCAGCGCGGTCTGCCCACCCATGGTCGGCAGCAGCGCTTGCGGACGCTCTTTTTCAATGATTTTTTCCACCACCTGCCAGGTAATCGGCTCGATGTAGGTCACATCAGCCATTTCCGGGTCAGTCATAATGGTGGCAGGGTTGGAGTTGACCAGGATGACGCGGTAGCCTTCCTCGCGCAACGCCTTACACGCCTGCGCACCGGAATAGTCGAACTCGCACGCCTGGCCGATGACAATCGGGCCCGCGCCAATAATGAGGATGCTTTGGATGTCTGTACGTTTTGGCATGGCTTAACGGGCGGCTTTCTGCATCAGGGTCACGAAGCGGTCAAATAAATAGCCGACATCATGCGGGCCGGGGCTGGCTTCGGGATGGCCCTGGAAGCTAAAGGCAGGCACGTCGGTGCGGGCAATGCCCTGCAACGAACCGTCAAACAGAGAAACATGCGTCACACGCAGATTGCTTGGCAGCGAGTCGGCATCCACGGCAAAGCCGTGGTTCTGGCTGGTAATGGCCACGCGTCCGCTGTCGAGGTCTTTCACCGGATGGTTAGCACCGTGGTGACCGAACTTCATCTTGGTGGTTTTGCCGCCGGAAGCGAGTGCCAGCAGTTGATGACCAAGACAAATTCCGAATGTCGGAATACCAGTTTCTATCAATTCAGCAATCGCGGCAATCGCGTAATCGCATGGCTCCGGGTCACCCGGGCCGTTGGACAGGAAAATGCCATCAGGTTGCAGCGCCAGCGCGTCTTGCGCGGTCGCCTGCGCGGGCAGCACGGTAACCCGGCAACCGCGCTCGGCCAGCATGCGCAAAATATTGCGTTTGACGCCATAGTCGAACGCCACCACATGGAATGGCGCGTTTCCCGGCGTAACGTAGCCGCTGCCCAAACGCCATTCGCCTTCTTGCCAGGGATAAGCCGCAACGCAGCTCACCACCTTGGCGAGATCCATCCCCGCCAGTCCCGGAAAGGCGCGCGCCTGGCGCAGCGCCTCGGCTTCATCGACATTGCCCGCCATGATGCAACCGGCCTGCGCACCCTTTTCACGCAAAATACGCGTCAAACGGCGCGTGTCGATATCAGCGATGGCAACGATGCTTTGTGAAGCAAGGTAATCAGACAAGGAATGCGTGGCGCGGAAATTACTGTGCAGCAGGGGCAAATCACGAATGACCAGACCGGCGGCGTGAATTTTTTCCGCCTCCACATCTTCCTGGTTGACCCCGGTATTGCCGATATGCGGATAGGTCAGCGTAACGATCTGGCGTGAATAAGACGGGTCGGTCAGGATTTCCTGATAGCCGGACATGGCGGTGTTGAACACCACCTCTCCGACAGTCGTGCCTGATGCGCCAATAGCGATGCCGCGAAAGACTGAACCATCGGCGAGCACCAGAATGGCGGGATTAGCGTGCGGCAAGGGAATACTCCGGTATGGGGCTTACACAAAGAAGCGGGTCGGATTTTCACCCCACCCGCCTCTGAAATAGTGTCAACATTCTACCCGAAACGGGGTCTCTTTTCAACGCAAGCCGAGCACATCCTGCATATCGTAGTCGCCTGCCGGGCTCACCGCGAGGAAGCGCGCGGCACGCAAGGCGCCCTGCGCAAAGGTCATGCGGCTCGATGCCTTGTGGGTAATTTCCACGCGTTCACCGATCCCGGCAAACATCACCGTATGATCGCCGACGATATCGCCACCGCGCACGGTCGCAAAGCCGATGGTGGACGGGTCACGTTCGCCGGTAACGCCTTCACGGCCATACACCGCGCATTCAGACAGGTTGCGTCCGAGCGCCACGGCCACCACTTCGCCCATACGCAAGGCAGTGCCGGATGGCGCATCTACCTTGTGGCGGTGATGCGCTTCAACCACCTCGATGTCATAACCTTCATTGAGCACGCGCGCGGCAATTTCCAGCAGTTTGAAGCTGAGGTTGACGCCCACGCTCATATTCGGCGCAAACACCACGCCGATGTCCTGCCCGGCTGCGCTGATAGCCTGCTTTTGTTCGACATCAAAACCGGTCGTGCCAATGATGATATTGACTCCCAGCGTGCGGCACAGCGCCAAGTGCGCCAGCGTGCCTTCGGGCCGGGTAAAGTCAATCAGCGCGTCGGCACCGGTTAGCGCCGTGACCATGTCGTCAGTGATAAGCACATCACCGGATCCGCCCAGCACGCTGGTTGGGCGGCCAATAAAAACACTGCCGCTGCGCTCCAATGCACCATGCAGCACACAATCAGGCGACTGTTCGATGGCTTCGAGCAGCACCTTGCCCATGCGCCCTGAACTGCCTGCTACGACGACTTTTAGCGGTGTTGCTGTACTCATTTAGCAACCGTACCTGGAGCAGCAATGGGCGCCACCGGCGATGTAACGGGCGCTACTTGCGTCGAAACCGGCTCAGCCACTGGCGCAACAGTCGGTGTCTGCAACTCTACCAACTGGCTTTCACCTATTTGCTGGTACAGACTTTTGACTACATCACCATCGAAAAACACCACCACACGGCGCTGGACAACCAGCTTACCGGCCTTTTTGTCGATATAGACATAGTCCCAGCGATTGGCATGGTAAATATCTGTCACCAATGGCGTGCCCATGATGAAGCGCACTTGCGCACGCGTCAGACCAGGCTTGAGCTTGGCAACGGCATCCTGATCCAGGACATTACCTTGTTGAATGTCAATTTTATAAGGGGTTAACGACAACTTTGGGAGTGAAGGCAGGCTTTTGCATCCTGCCAAGCCTAAACAGAGAGCGGATATCAAGACTAATGTGCGCATCGGGTCGAATATTTGCAAAGCAAAATAAAGTCTCTATCATAGCCTAGATAGCCTGCACGAGACACTCCCACACCATGAGCGACCCCAGCGATCTGAAAAACATCGGCCTGAAAGCCACCTTGCCGCGCCTTAAAATTCTCGACCTGTTCGAGAATACCGAAAAACGGCATTTGACCGCAGAAGAAGTGTATCGCCTGCTCATCGCCGAGGACATGGACGTCGGGCTGGCTACCGTTTATCGCGTATTGACGCAGTTCGAGCAAGCCGGATTGCTGATTCGCCACCATTTCGATAGCGACAAAGCCGTCTACGAACTCAACCAGGGCGGGCATCATGACCACCTGGTGTGCTTGCAATGTGGCCGCGTAGAAGAATTTTTCGACGAGGAAATCGAACGTCGGCAGAAAAAAGTCGCGGCACAGCGCGGTTTTTCCATCCACGACCATTCGCTACATTTATACGCCGACTGCACCAAAACCCCTTGCCCGCACCGCGCAAACAAGCCTTAATTACCCTGCAACACCCAGCATTTCAGCCGCGTGCTTGCGCGTGGTATCGGTAATCTTGACGCCACCCAGCATGCGTGCGATTTCTTCCACCCGCTCAGGCGCAGCGAGTGGCGTGATGTGACTCACCACGCTGCCATCCTGCTGCGTCTTGCTGACTTGTAAATGCCGGGTGCCGCACGCTGCGACTTGTGGCAAGTGGGTAATGCACAGTACCTGACGGCTGTGTGCGAGGTCTTTGAGCAACTGTCCGACGATTTCGGCAACCCCACCGCCGATACCCACGTCCACCTCGTCGAAAATCAGCGTCGGCACGCCTGCAATCTGACTCACCGCCGTTTGTAGCGCCAGGCTGATACGCGATAGCTCGCCGCCCGATGCGACTTTCGCCAGCGGCTTGGGCGTTGCGCCTGCATGCGGCGCAACGCGAAATTCCACTTGTTCCAGTCCGTGAGCATTACCTGTTTCCAATGGCACCAGCGCAATCTCAAACACGCCGCCCGCCAGTGCCAGCTGCTGCATCGAAGCGGTGACGGTTTGCGCCAGCGTTTTGGCGGTTTTAACGCGACCGCTGCCCAATTTGCGCGCCAGTGCCAGCCATTGCTCGTGCGCGGCAGTGGTGTCTTTTTCCAGCGCAGCCGGGTCGTCGTTGGCACCCATTTCATCCAGCCGCGCCTGCGTGCTGGCCAGCAATTCAGGCAGCGCATTCGGCTTGATGCGGTACTTGCGTGCACAGTCCAGCACCTGTTCTATGCGCTGCTCGACTGCGACTAGTCGCGCCGGGTCGGCTTCCAGATGATCGCCATAACGCCGCAATATATAGGCTGCTTCCTGCAACTGCACCGAGGCGGATTCGAGTAAATCGCGTGCGGTCTGCAAAGCGGGATCAAACCCGGCCAGATGCTCCAGGCGGGCAGCAACGAGGTTGATTTGGTGTTGCGCAGCGGCCTCGTTTTCGGTCAACGCGTCCAGCGCGAACGCCATGCCTTCGATCAGGCTGGCGGCATTGCCCAGTCGGCCGTGTTCGGCTTGCAGCGCATCCCAATCGGCCAGGGTGAATTGCAGCGCCGTCAACTCGTCTGCGCGCCATTGCAGGCGCTCACGTTCGGCATCCAGCTCGCCACTGGCGTTGCGCACGGCGCTGAGTTTGTCGTGCAGCGTCCGCCAGCGCCGATGCTGTTCGGCGGTTTGCTGCACAAGGGCCTGCAAGCCGCCGAAGCTGTCGAGCAGTTCGCGTTGCGTGGCGAATTTAAGTAGCGACTGATGCGCATGCTGGCCGTGAATATCCACCAGAAATTCGCCTGCCTCGCGCAATTGTTGCGCGCTGACACTGCGGCCATTAATGAAGCAGCGCGAACGTCCACTGGTATCAATCACCCTTCGCAGCAGGCAATTGGCATCATCATCCAGTTCATTTTCTTGCAGCCAGGTTTGCAACGCGGGCAAGGCGCCACCATCAAATTCGGCACTGATATCAGCACGTGCCGCCCCTTGCCGCACCACCCCCGCGTCACCGCGTTCGCCCAGTGCCAGCGCCAGCGCATCAATCAGGATGGACTTGCCCGCGCCGG
>DMQT01000123.1:0-7254 GCA_003455595.1 Betaproteobacteria bacterium | reverse complement strand
GTAAACCCCGATCCGAATTCCAGATCAAGAACATCGACAATGACAAAATCCCGCAGGCTGAGTTGGCGCAGCATCAGAGTGTCTTGTTCCATTGCAGTTTTTGACGCAATGTCTGGTAATAGCTGTAAGACTCGGGATGCAGCAAGCGTACCGTTTTAGGCGCACGATACACCACCACCGTGTCGTTAATCTGAAGATCGAAATGGCGCTGACCGTCAAAATACACGCGTGCATCACCGGCCTGGAGCAGCTGGATTTCCACCCGGGATCGACTATTGACCGCAATCGGCCGCGCCGACAGGGTGTGCGCGCAAATCGGCACCATAACGAAGGCTTCCAGACTCGGGTGCAAGATCGGGCCGCCTGCCGATAGCGCATACGCTGTGGAGCCGGTAGGCGTGGCGATCACCAGCCCGTCGGAACGCTGGCTGTAAACGAAATCGCCGTCAATATGCGCTTCAAACTCAATCAAACGTCCGGAGCTGGCCTTGCTGATGACCACATCATTAAAGGCGCAGGCGGCATACACTTCGGTTTCGCCACGCAAAATCCGGGTACTCAGCAGCAGCCGTTCTTCAGCAATGTAATGGCCGTCCAGCATGCTGCCGATACATTCCAGCATGGTTTCGGTTGGCACGTCGGTGAGGAAGCCTAAATGTCCCTGATTTACCCCCACCATTGGAATGCCGCTGTCCACCAGCATGCGCGCGATCGACAACATGGTGCCATCGCCGCCCAACACCACGACCAGATCGGCACGCGTGCCGATGTCGCTCAGCTCGGCGGTGGGATAATCAGGGTTGCCGATATGGTCAGCAGTATTTTGCGCAATCAGCACGTCATGGCCGCGCTGACGCAGAAAATCCGCCAGCCGCAGCAGGGCATCGCCCAGCTCCGGGCTATCGTACTTGCCCACCAGGGCGATAGTTTTGAAGGTATCAGGCATGGGCGGAATTATAACGACGCCACCCGCGTATTGATATACCGTTGCAGCAGCCTGTTTTTTTGTACAATCACATCATGCTGACTGAACGCGCACAAATTCTGCTCAAAACCTTGGTCGAACGCTACGTGGTCGAAGGCCAACCGGTGGGCTCACGCACGCTATCCAAATATTCCGCGCTGGAGTTGAGCCCAGCTTCAATACGCAACGTCATGGCCGATCTGGAAGACATGGGACTGGTGGCCAGCCCACACACTTCAGCAGGACGCGTGCCGACACCGTTGGGCTACCGGTTTTTTGTCGATACCCTGCTCACCATCCAGCCGCCCAACAGCCAGGAAATGATCCGGCTCAAAGCCCAACTACACCCGGACGACCCGCAACGGCTGGTTGCCAATGCCTCGCAACTGCTATCCGATCTGACACGCTTTGCCGGCGTGGTACTGGTGCCAAAACGCCGCAGCGCCGCTTTCCGCCAGCTCGAATTCATCAGCCTGTCGGACAAGCGCATCCTGCTTATTATCATTACTGTCGAAGGTGAAGTACAAAACCGGGTTTTACTCACCGACCGTGCCTACAGCCCGTCTGAACTGACGCGCGCTGCCAATTTTCTCAACCAGCATTACGCTGGTAAATCCTTTACCGACGTGCGCAGGCTGATGCAGGACGAGCTGCTGCAACTCCAACACGACATCACCGGCCTGATGAGTCTGGCACTCACCGCAGGCAGTGCTGCGCTGGCACCCAACCGCGACGACCTGGTCATGTCGGGCGAACACAACCTGCTCAAAGTTGATGAGCTGTCGAGCAATATGGAACGGCTGCGCAAATTATTTGATGTATTCGAGCAAAAAACCTCGCTGGTGCAATTGCTCGATATCAGCCAGCGTGCGCATGGCGTGCAGATTTTCATCGGTGGCGAATCCGAAGTCGCGCCGCTGGACGAATGCAGCGTGGTCACCGCACCGTATGAAGTCAACGGCGAAATCGTTGGGACGCTGGGCGTGGTCGGTCCCACCCGCATGGCCTACGAACGCGTCATCCCAATTGTCGATATTACAGCCCGGCTGCTTTCCAGCGCGTTGTCTTACCACTAAATTCCCCTGCAAACCTATGCCTCGCTACCTGACTGAACCTCCCTATACACACGGCACACCCGCCAAAACCGGCATTCTTCTTCTCAACCTCGGCACCCCCGATGCGCCTACCAAACAGGCGTTGAAACCCTACCTCAAACAATTTCTGTCCGACCCGCGCGTGGTCGAGATTCCACGCGCGCTCTGGTGGCTGATCCTCAACGGCGTGATCTTGCGTGTACGCCCAAAAAAATCCGCCGCCAAATACGCCAGCATCTGGACCGAAGAGGGCTCGCCGTTGCGCTTCCACACCGAAAAGCAGGCCAAGTTGCTCAAGGGCTGGCTGGGCGAGCATATCAAAACGCCGTTTGTGGTGGACTACGCCATGCGGTATGGCAATCCGTCCGTGGATGACGCCCTGCAACGTCTGGCCGAGCAAGGCTGCGAGCGCATTCTGGCCATCCCGATGTACCCGCAATTCGCCGCCAGCAGCAGCGCCAGCGCGCTTGACGCGGTCTATCAGGTATTGTTGACGCGGCGCAACCAGCCCGCCCTGCGCACCATCCGTCACTACCATGACGATCCTGGCTACATTGCCGCGCTGGCTTCCAACGTCAATGCTTATTGGCAGCAGCATGGCCGCCCCGACGTATTGATGATGAGTTTCCACGGCGTGCCGCGCTACACGCTCGACAAAGGCGACCCCTACCACTGCGAATGCCACAAAACCGGCCGCCTGCTGGCCGAAGCGCTGAGCTTGAGCAAGACCCAATACCAGATCACTTTCCAGTCGCGCTTTGGCCGCGCCGAATGGATCAAACCATACACCGCCGCTAGCGCAACCGAACTTGGCAAAGCCAAAACCCGCCGCGTGGATGTCGTGTGCCCCGGCTTTGTCGCCGACTGTCTGGAAACGCTGGAAGAAATCGCCATGGAAATGAAGCAGGACTTTCTCAACGCAGGTGGCGGCGAATTTCACTATATCCCCGCACTGAATGAACACCCGGACTGGATCAACGCGCTGGGCGAACTCAGCCTCGCCAATCTTGGCGGCTGGGTATCGTCAGACTACAACGGCGCGCTTGCCACGCAACAAGCCGTCACCAGCCGTACTCTCGCGCTGGCACTTGGTGCCAAACAATAGCCCACCATGGAACTGACCTACTACCGCGATCAGGCGCTGTTGCGTGAGCCGCGTCAGCTCCCCGCTGCCACCTACAACCTGGCGCACACCCTGCTGGCGCGCAGCCCCAGCGGCGTGGTGTTCGTGCCGATCCGCAGCATGCAATACCTTGCAATCCTCGACCATGAAGAATTCGTCTTCGTCGACGGCGCGCGCAAAAGCCTGATCGACATTGCCTGGCAGCACTTCAATCCCCACACACGTAGCGCATTGGACGAACCGGTCAGTTACGCCGCCGTTTACTATCATCCCGCCGCTGCCGACATCATGTTCCGCCTGCAAAGCGAGTTCCCGCGCGCGTTGCGCAGCCTTGCCGCAAAGAACAAACTCGACGAGCCCGGCAAAATCATCAAGCTGGAAATACGCCGTTCGTAAGTTGATTTCAAACACCACGTTAAAGCTTTCGGAAAATCGGCCGATTTTCCTGTTATGGATATTAGCGATGTACACCATTCGATAGCAGCAGAACAGATTTCGCTTTCAGCGATTATCGGCTCGCTCAGTTACGCACTGGATTTAACCGAAGGCTTGCCTGCCGGGCATAGCCTGCGCAGTTGCTGGATCGGCATGCACGTGGGTCAGCACATGGGCATGCGCAGTCTGGATCGCTCGCACCTCTACTACACCATTTTGCTCAAAGACGCGGGCTGTAGCAGCAATGCCGCACGCCTGTTTGAGCTTTATGGCGCCGATGAGCGCCGGATCAAATCCGATTTCAAGTTGGTCGATTCTGACAGCCTGATGCATTTGGGACGGTTTGTGCTCGCCCATGCAGGCGCGGGTAAGTCGCTGCATGAACGGTTTACCCGCATCCTGAATCTGGCACAGAATGGCGATGATTTGGGCACTGAACTGGTTGCCACACGCTGTGAACGCGGTGCCTCTATTGCGCACCAGCTTGGCTTTGACGAGAAAGTAGCCGCAGGCATTCGCTGCCTGGACGAACACTGGAACGGCAATGGCAAACCGGCACGCATACGCGGGCCATTGATACCGCTGAATGCCCGAATCGCTTTGCTGTCGCAGGTTGCGGATGTGTTCCATTCCGCAGGCGGGTCGACACTCGCCTTGGCAGAGATCAGCAAACGCGCAGGCAGCTGGTTTGATCCCGATGTGGTACAGGCATTTCAGCAGGTCGAAAAACAGGCTGGCTTCTGGGAGGCATTGACGGACAGCGAGTTACAGCAAAAAGTCAGCCTGCTGGAGCCTGAATCCAGAGTCATCCGGATTGATGAGGATCGGCTCGATACGATTGCCGAAGCATTTGCTCAAGTAGTTGATGCGAAAAGCCCCTACACCTACGGCCACAGTAGTCGGGTTGCGGCTTATACCCTGGCGGTGGCCAAAGCCATGGGCATTCCAGAAGCACGTCAACGCTGGTTGCGGCGCGGCGCACTGCTGCACGACATTGGCAAGCTGGGCGTGAGCAATGCGGTGCTGGACAAGCCTGGCAAGCTGGATGAAAACGAATGGGAACAGGTTAAATCCCACGCTGCATATTCGGAACAGATTCTGGCGCGCTTGGCCGTTTTTTCGGAACTGTCTTTTGTCGCCGGGGCGCACCATGAACGTCTCGACGGCAAAGGCTATCCGCGCGGACTGACCGCCGAACAGATTCCGCTCGAAACCCGGATTATCACCGTCGCTGATATTTTTGATGCGATTACCGCAGATCGTCCTTACCGCGGCCCGATACCCGTGCCCGACGCCATTACCATAATGGAAAAAGAGCGCGGCACAGCCATAGATGGCGATTGCCTGGATGCCCTGAAACGCTCGCTGCCTGCACTTTGCTTCTAACAACAGTTAGCGGCATCTGAATATCCCCGGTTAAAACGCCTCCCAAATAAACGCTTAAGGCACTGCTTCACTTGGTAACGCAATACACATTCCTATTCGCCTGGCAGCACTTCAATCCCCACACAAGCACCGCCTGGACGAGCCGATCAGCTCCACTGCCGTTTACTATCACCCCACTGCTGGCGACAGCATGAAACGTCTGAAAAGCAAGTTTCCACGGGCATTCAAAAGAAGAAAGATCGACAATCCGGGCAAATTTCTCAAGATAAAAATACGGCGCTGGTCTGCAGAAAAGATTTTCGTGACAGCAATAGACCGCCCGATGTAATCTCACGCACACAATATTAAAATCTGGAGGAAATACCCATGTCCTTGATATTCACGCCGACTTCACGCGATGCGTTGCGTAAAAGCACACTCGCCCTATCCGTCGCCTTGAGCCTGATCTCGGCACCGCTGGCGCATGCACTCACCTTCAACGTCACCTATGATGCCAGCGTCGGCAGTGCCCCAGTCGGCTTTACTTCTGCATTTGGGGATGCCATCGGGTATTTTCAGTCTACTTTCTCTAACCCGGTCAGTATTAATTTGAACGTAGGCTGGGGCGAAGTCAGCGGACAGCCTCTAGGGGGCGCACTCGGCGCGAGTAGCAGCTATTTCGTCAATTACGACTATGGCACTGTGCGCAACGCGTTGTTGAATGTTGCCGCGCCAGGCTATTTGCCGGTCACAGACCCTACCAACGGCCGCCTGATCGACGTCAATACAGCGAATGCCAAGGTGCTCGGGCTGAATACCTACAGCGGGCCTCACAGCAGCGACGGGGCAGTAGGTTTTGATAGCGCATCCCAGTGGACTTTCGACCCCAACAACCGTGCTGTCTCGGGTAGTTACGATTTCATCGGCGTCGCCATGCATGAAATTTCCGAAGTGATGGGTCGTAGCAGTTCCTTGGTACCCACCTGCACCGGGAGCGGCTGTAGCGAATCGGTGCAGGATCTGTTCCGCTACACTGCGCCGGGTCAGCTTGACCTGACTGGTACCAATGCGTATTTATCGATCAATGGCGGCACTAGCCAGGTCAATGCCTTCAATGGTGATCCAACGCGAGGGGATCTCGGCGACTGGAACGGAAACACCCCTGATGCGTACAATTACGCAGCGGCAACCGGTCAATTGCTCCCGGCGTCTGCCGGGGATATCACAGCCATGCGGGCGCTGGGCTACACCTTGGCGACACCTGTCCCTGTACCGGATTCCGCCCTGCTTTTGTTGTCCGGTCTGGCTTTGACCGTCTGGTTAGCACGTCGTCGTAAAACCCAGGATTTACAGCCAGGCTAATTCCCCAGTTCAAGGCTAGTCTGCGTCGCGCTGATATAGGCCGATCAACTCACCCTGCGCCAAAACATACCCTTCCATCGCCTGCAACAGCGTTGCCTTGTCGGGCTGCCCGAGATTCGGCAACACCACGTCGAGTGTATACAGCGTATGAAAATAGCGATGACACCCAATCGGCGGAGAGGAACCGCCGTAGCTGACGCGATGCCAGTCGTTGCTGCCTTGCAGGGTGCCGGGCGGTAGTGCCTGCACCCCATCGGCCAGACCGGCACACGTCACCGGCAGGGTTATACAGCAGCCAGTGCACCCACACATGCTGTGGCGCGGCGGGGTCGGGCACGTCAGGGTCATCCACAATCAGCACGAGACTTTTCGCATCAGCTGGCACGCCAGCCCACGTCAAGGGTAGCGACATATTCGCCCCGCCGCAGGTGTAATGCGAGGGCATTGCAGCCTGGTGCGCGAATACGCTTGAAGTCAGGGCCAACGCCATTTTCACGTCTCCTTTATATCCAGCCTTCCACTCGCGGGCTGGTTTGATGGCCACTACAGGCAACAAGCTGGCGATGAACATCAGCATCTTCAGATTCGGCTTTGACCCAATCGTAGGAAAAGGTCAGCGCGCAGTCCTTGATTTCGTTCCAGGCAAGCGCCATCAGAACTTGAGTGTCTCATCCGGCTGCATCACCACCAGCTTCGATTTCACCCCGTCCTTTGTCAATGCGGCCTTGAACTCGGCAGGCGTGCCATTGAGCACCGGGAAGGTGCCGTAATGCATGGGGATGACATCACGCGGCGCGACCAGCTTTGTCGCCAGCGCAGCGCGATCCGGGCCCATGGTGAAGTGGTCGCCGATGCACGCCAGCATCACGTCAACCTTGTGCAACTGCGAGATCAGGCGCATGTCGCTGAAC
>DMQT01000079.1:8717-9481 GCA_003455595.1 Betaproteobacteria bacterium | reverse complement strand
GACGGCCTGCCGCGCGCCATTCTCACCCACATCCTCGACACCGCCGAGAGCTTCATCGCGGTCAGCGAGCAAGAGGTCAAAAAGGTACCGCTGCTGCGCGGCAAGGCGATTTTCAACCTGTTTTTCGAACCCTCCACGCGTACCCGCACCACCTTCGAGATTGCCGCAAAACGTCTGTCGGCCGACGTCATCAATCTCAACATCAACGCCTCCAGCCAGAGCAAGGGCGAAACCCTGCTCGACACAGTGGACAACTTATCCGCCATGCAGGCCGACATGTTCGTGGTGCGCCATGCGCAAAGCGGCGCCGCGCATATGATTGCGCGCCACGTCGCGCCGCACATTCACGTCGTTAACGCCGGCGATGGCCGCCACGCCCACCCCACGCAAGGGCTGCTCGACGTGTTTACCATCCGTAAATACAAGGGTGAGTTTCACAACCTGCGCGTGGCCATCGTTGGTGACGTGCTGCACTCGCGCGTGGCACGTTCGCAAATCCACGCGTTGACCACGCTGGGCGTGCCCGAAGTGCGCGTGATTGCGCCGAAAACCCTGCTCCCGACCGCAGTCGAGCAGATGGGCGTGCAGGTGTATCACGCAATGGAGCAAGGGCTGAAAGACGTCGACGTGGTGATCATGCTGCGCCTGCAAAACGAGCGCATGCGCGGCGCGCTGCTGCCGAGCGCGCAGGAATACTTCAAATATTACGGCCTCACCCCGGACAAGCTGGCACGGGCGCGCCCCGATGCCATCGTCATGCACCC
>DMQT01000079.1:0-8619 GCA_003455595.1 Betaproteobacteria bacterium | reverse complement strand
GGCCCGATGAACAGGGGCGTGGAGATCGACTCCGCCGTGGCCGACGGCAAGCAGTCGGTGATTTTGCCGCAGGTGACCTACGGCATTGCCGTGCGCATGGCAGTGATGAGTATTTTAGCGGGCAATTAACATGAAAATTCATATCAAGAACGGCCGTGTAATCGATCCAAAACAGGGCCTCGACACGCACGCCGACGTCTATATCGCAGCGGGCAAGATCGCCGCTATCGGCGACGCGCCCAAGGGCTTTCAGGCCAATCGCGTGATCGACGCCAGCGGCTGCATCGTCTGCCCCGGCCTGGTTGATCTCGCCGCACGTCTGCGCGAGCCGGGCTTTGAATACAAGGCCACACTCGAATCGGAAATGGACGCCGCCTGCGCCGGCGGCATCACCAGTCTGGCGTGTCCGCCTGACACGGACCCGCCACTGGACGAACCCGGCCTGGTCGAGATGCTCAAATTCCGCGCCCAGAACCTCAACCAGGCCCATGTCTATCCCATCGGCGCGCTGACGCAAAAACTCGAAGGCGCACGCCTCACCGAAATGGCCGAGCTGCGCGATGCCGGCTGTGTCGGCTTCTCGCAGGCCGACGCCGCCATCACCGACACCCAGGTGCTGGTGCGCGCGCTGGAATACGCTGCCACATTTGGATTTACAGTATGGCTACGCCCGCAAGACGCCTACCTCGCCAAAGGGGGCGTGGCGCACGACGGCTTTGTCGCCACGCGCCTGGGCTTGCCCGCCATCCCGGCCAGCGCTGAAACCGTAGCACTGGCGACAATTTTATTGCTGGCGCGGGAAACCGGCGCACGCGTGCACCTGTGCCGCCTGTCCGCCGCCGAGAGCTTGGCAATGGTGCGCCGCGCCAAAGCCGACGGCCTCAACGTCAGCTGCGACGTCGGCATCAACCACCTGCACCTGACCGAAATGGACATCGGCTATTTCGACCCCAATTACCACCTCATCCCGCCGCTGCGCGGCCTGCGCGACCGCGACGCCATACGCGCCGCGCTGGCTGACGGCACGGTGGACGCGCTGTGTTCCGACCACACGCCGGTGGATGAAGACGGCAAGCAAATGCCGTTTGGCGAATCCGAACCGGGTGCGACCGGACTGGAACTGCTGTTGCCGCTGACGCTGAAATGGGCGCGTGAGCAGCAAGTTACGCTGCCCGTAGCGCTAGCGCGCATTACCCTGCAGCCTGCACGGATTTTAGGCCTGGATGCCGGCCACCTGAGTGTGGGCCATGCCGCCGATGTGTGCGTGTTCGACCCCGAAGCACAGTGGGTCGTGGCACCGTCCGCGCTCAGAAGCCAGGGCAAAAACACCCCGTTTCTGGGTTATGAAATGCGGGGAAAGGTGCGTGCCACGCTGGTGGAGGGGCATGTGGTGTTTGAGGCGGGGAGCAATGGACAACAAAGCGGGCAGGCAAGCCGGGAAAGCGCGTAATTTTGCCTGACCCTGTTTATTTATTTCTACTGGAACCCGCGCATCATGCAACAACAAAAAACTAACCAGCAGCGGATTGGCCTTGTTGCCGGGACGATTTTGGTTGTGGTCGCCATCCTGGTGGGTGTAATGGTGTTTTACGTCATGCAGCGCCATGCCGAGCACCTTCTCAGCAGCAGCCTCCAGTCGTCCCTGCAAAACCGCGTGGATTTAACAAATGCCGAAATTCAGCAGGGATTTCAGCGGGGAATGACGGTTGCCACGCGCCCCTTTCTGATCGATCAAATACAGCGTGTGGGCACGCATGAGGGCAATGGCGCAACCCTGGATGCGCTTAATAGGGGTGCCAAATCCTTTCTATCGACTGGGTTTTCGGCTATTGCGCTGTTCGATAAAGACGGGCAACAACTGGCGCGGGCAGGGGATTTTGTGCAACAGCCCGCACTGACCGTTCCAATTAATCTTCCCGAGCACGTGCACTTGCTGTTTAAACATCAATTTTTTTTGCGAACTGACGCAAATATCGTGAATGCGGGACGCGTCGTCGGAAGGATGGTCGCGGAGACACCGTTGCCCCTGCTCAGTAGCATGTTCATGAACACCCAGCGTTTGGACAAAACGGGGGAGCTGGCACTGTGTGCACCCTCTGGTACCAAGATGCAATGTTTTCCCACAACGCTCAATCCACAGGTTTTTACGTTATCCATGAGGTCGCTGGCGGGCGTACCGTTGCCCATGACGCATGCGCTTGAGGGAGAGACCGGATTCACTGTCGCGCGCGACTATCGCCATCAGGATGTAGTGGCGGCCTATAGCCCCGTCAACAACCTCGGCCTCGGCATGGTGCTGAAAATGGATAGCGCCGAACTGTATGCGCCGGTCTGGCGCCAGTTACGTTACCTGCTGCCGCTGATGGTCGGCATGCTCGCCGTGGCGCTGCTGCTACGCTGGTTGCTGAGCCCCCTGGTAGCCAGACTGGTGCGCTCGGAACAGGAAGCGCATGCGGCTAACGTGCGTTTACGCGACAGTGAAAACCGCGTGCGGACGGTGCTGGAAACGGTGGACGAAGGCATCGTCAGCATCTCATCTACCGGGAAGATCGAACTGTTCAACCCGGGGGCAGAGCGCATGTTCGGCTATCGCGGCGCGGATATCCTCGGCAACAACATCTCCATGCTGATGCCGGAGCCTTACTGCAGCGAACATGATGAATACCTGGAACGCTACCTTCGTACCGGCAAGGCGCACGTGATCGGAATCGGACGTGAGGTGATGGCGCAGCGCAGCAGTGGCGAAACCTTTCCGATGGAGCTGCGGGTTTCTGCGGTTTATCTGGACGGACAGCGTCAATTCATCGGTGTCATGCGCGACATCACCGAGCGCAAGGCGACCGAGGCAACCATCACCCATCTGGCGCATTACGATGCACTGACCGATTTACCCAACCGGCGTCTGGTGCAGGATCGCATCCTGCAAACCGTTGTATGGGCACGACGATCCGGCGCTCAATTTGCCGTCATGTTTCTTGACCTCGACAAATTCAAGACCATTAACGATACCCTCGGGCACGACGTCGGCGATCAATTGCTGCAAATGGTCGCGCATCGACTCACTGAGTGTTTGCGGGCGGAAGATACGGTTGGCAGGCAGGGCGGTGATGAATTCATTGTGCTGTTGGCAAGCCTGAGCGCGGCCGAGGATTCTGCATTGGTAGCGCAAAAGATACTTGCTACGCTGTCCGCGCCATTTGTTATCAACGGACAGGACTTGCGCACCGGTGCCAGCATCGGCATTGCGGTCTATCCGCAAGACGGCGACGACGTCGAAACGCTGCTCAAGAACAGCGATACGGCGATGTACCATGCCAAAGAAGCAGGACGCAGCAACTTCCAGTTTTTCACGCAAGCGATGAATGCCGCCGCCGCTGAACGATTATTGCTGGAAAGCAGCTTGCGCCAGGCCATCGAGCGTAATGAATTGCTACTCCACTATCAGCCGCTGGTGAATATTGCGAATGGCAATATTGTCGCAACCGAAGCACTGGTGCGTTGGAACCACCCCGAACTTGGACTGGTGTCTCCAGCGCGATTTATACCCATCGCCGAGGACTCCGGACTGATCATACCGCTCGGTGAATGGGTGCTCAGCCAGGCCTGCCGCCAGCTTAAACAATGGCGTGAACAGGGGATAACACTACAGCGCATGGTGGTCAATCTGTCACCGCGCCAATTTCGTCAAAAGCACCTGGTGGAGAATTTCTCCCGGGTGCTCAGTGAAACCGGCGTCGACCCCCACTGGCTGGGGCTGGAAATCACCGAAACCGTGATCATGGAAAATCCAGAGCTGTCCATTGGCATTCTGGACGAGCTGAAAGCGCTGGGCATCGAACTGTCACTCGACGATTTCGGCACAGGCTATTCAAGCCTCGGTTATCTCAAACGCTTTCCCATCGACAAACTCAAGATCGACCAGTCTTTTGTACGCGATATCACTACCGACGCAGACGATGCGGCGATGGTGGCGGCGATCATCGTGATGGCGCATCAGTTGAATATCCGCGTGGTCGCCGAAGGAGTCGAAACCGAAGCACAGCTCGCCTTCCTGCGCGAGCAGGGTTGCGACGAATACCAAGGCTACTACTTCAGCAGGCCGTTGTCGGCTGACGCACTGTGTTCCGGGTTTCTATCTGGCTGAATAAAGCTGAAAACGGTGCTAGGTAATGCCTATCCTTCAGGCACTTTCCTGATAATCCCGCGCCAGCTTCGCATAATGTTCCGCCGAGTAGCTGAAGTACGCGAGTTCAGCGTCGGTCAGCGCCCGCACCAGCTTGGCAGGGCGGCCGATGTATAGGTGGCCGCTGGACAGTACCTTACCCTCCGGCACCAGACTGCCTGCACCGAGCAGCACGCGCGGCTCGATCAGCACTTTGTCCATGACGATGGAGCCCATGCCGATCAGGCATTCGTCGCCGATGCTACAGCCGTGAAGGATGACGCTGTGGCCGACGGTGACGTGGCTGCCGATAACGAGCGGGCTGCCAGCGGGGTCGCGTTCGGTTTTGTGCGAGACGTGCAGCACGCTGTTGTCCTGGATATTGCTGTGGGCGCCGATGCGGATGCTGTTGACGTCGCCGCGGATGACGGCGCCGCACCATATCGAGACGCTGTCGCCGAGGACGACGTGGCCGATGACGCGCGCGCTGTCGTGAATCCAGCTACCGCGCCCGAGGCGCGGCAGTACGCCGCGAAAGGCTTGAACATTCTGTGCTGGGGGTTGTCCTGACATGAGTGCTGTCTCGCTTTTGAAAACGGTTATTATATTGTGCTGAATTTCTTACAGGTTGCGTCATGAATCCTTTGCTCGATTTTTCTGCTCTGCCGCGTTTTTCTCAAATCAAGCCTGAACATGTCATCCCGGCTATCGATCAGCTGCTGGCCGAAAACAAGACGCTGGTGGACGCCCTCGCCGCCGCAGCTGATGCACCAATCTGGTCGACCTTTGTGCAGCCGATGGAAGACGCCAATGAGCGCCTGTCGCGCGCGTGGGGGCCGGTGTCGCACCTGAACAGCGTAATGAACAGCGCCGAATTACGCGAGGCGTACAACGCCTGCCTGCCCAAGATCACGCAATACTATGCCGAGATGTCGCAGAATCTCGCTCTGTTTGCCAAGTTCAAGGCGCTCAAGGTCAACGCGGGCTATATGCTGCTCAATCCGGCGCAGAAAAAGATCATCGACAATGAATTGCGCGGTTTTCGCCTTGGCGGTGCCGAATTGCCGGAAGACCAGAAGCCGCGCTTTCTGGAAATTCAGGAAGCGCTGGCTCGGCAGTCGGCCAAATTCGAGGAAAACCTGCTCGATGCGACCAACGCATTTAGCTTATTGATAACCGACGCGGCGGATTTAGCCGGCCTGCCCGACGATGTGATCCAGGCGGCGCATGAAGCTGCCACGCGTGACGGCAACAGCGGCTGGAAATTCACCCTGCATGCGCCGTCCTATATGCCCATCATGCAATATGCAGACAAGCGTGAACTACGCGAGCAGATTTACCGCGCCTACGTCACGCGCGCGTCGGAATTCGGCACGCCCGAACTGGACAACACGGCGCTGATCGACCAGATTGTGCGGCTACGGCGCGAAGATGCCATGATGCTGGGTTTCGCCAGCTATGCGGAAGAATCGCTCGCCACCAAAATGGCCGAAACGCCGCAGCAGGTAAAAGACTTTCTCAGCGAGTTGGGCGCGCGCGCCAAGCCGTATGCCGAACGCGATATGCAGGAACTGCGTGACTTTGCGCGCGACGAGTTCGGCCTGACCGACCTGCAATCGTGGGATGCGACCTACGCCAGCGAAAAACTGCGCGTGGCGCGCTATGCGTTCTCCGACCAGGAGGTCAAACAGTATTTCCCGGAAAGCAAAGTACTGCCGGGTATGTTCAAGGTGGTCGAAACCATTTACGGCCTGGATATTCGCCCGGCGCACGCGGATGTGTGGCACGCGGATGTGAAGTTTTTCGATCTTCGCGACCGCAGCGGGGCGCTGATCGGCCAGTTTTACCTTGACCTGTACGCACGCGAGCACAAGCGCGGCGGCGCGTGGATGGACGACGCGCTGACACGGCGGCGCAAGGACGGCGCGATCCAGACGCCGGTGGCGTACCTGACCTGCAATTTCTCTGCGCCGGTGGGCGGCAAACCTGCGCTGTTCACACACGACGAAGTCAATACGCTGTTCCATGAGTTCGGCCACGGCCTGCATCACCTGCTGACCCAGATCGAGGACATGGGTGTGTCCGGCATCAACGGCGTGGAATGGGACGCGGTCGAACTGCCGTCACAGTTCATGGAAAACTTCTGCTGGGAATGGGATGTGTTAAAGCATCTCACCGAACATGTCGATACAAAAGAACCGCTGCCGCGCGCGCTGTTCGACAAGATGGTCGCGGCCAAAAATTTCCAGAGCGGTTTGCAAACCTTGCGCCAGATCGAGTTTTCGCTGTTCGACATCCGCCTGCACGATGATTTCGATCCGGCCAGTGGAAAAACCGCGCTGCAATTGCTGCAGGAAGTACGCGCCCAGGTGGCGGTGATGCTGCCGCCCGATTACAACCGCTTTCCGAACAATTTCTCGCATATTTTCGCGGGTGGCTATGCGGCAGGGTATTACAGCTACAAGTGGGCAGAAGTGCTGTCGGCCGACGCCTACAGCCTGTTTGAAGAAAACGGCGTGTTGTCAGCGGAAGTCGGCCACCGCTTCTGGAGCGAGATACTCGGTGTCGGCGGTTCACGCCCGGCGCTGGAATCGTTTGTCGCGTTTCGTGGGCGCGAGCCGAGCATGGATGCCCTGCTACGCCACAACGGTATGGTTTGAAACTGAATAAGGGGAAGGCAATGCGTCGATTTTCTTTTTTGCTCGCGGCGCTGTTGTGCGTCGGTCATGTTTACGCGGCGCAGGTATATCGCTGGGTAGATAAATCCGGGCACGTGCAATACAGCGACCAGCCGCCGCCCGCCGATGCCAAAAAAGCCGAACACCGTAAAATCGGCGAGAACGTGATCGACGGTCAGGATTCATATGCGCTTAAACAGGCCGTCGCCAAAGCACCGGTCGTGCTGTTCACCACGGATTGCGGGCAGTATTGCGACAGCGCCAAGGCGTTCCTCGACAAACGCGGTATCCCCTACACGACCAAAGACCCGAAAACCAACAAGGCCGACACTGAAGCCCTGATGGCGCTGGTGGGGGTAATGGAAGTGCCGGTACTCAAGGTTGGCAAAAAACCCTATAAAGGCTTTGAAGAAAGCCGATGGAACGCGGCGCTGGACGAAGCGGGCTACCCAAAATCAAACCAGTTGCGTGATAAAAAATCCGACGCACCTGCCAAGCCCGCTTCACCTCAACCCTAAACCTTTGCGCGCTTGTTAGCGCACATCACGATGATATGAAGCTGGCTACCTGGAACGTCAATTCTCTCAAGGTTCGTCTGCCACAACTGCTGGACTGGCTGCCAATACAGCAGCCGGACGTGGTGTGTCTGCAGGAAACCAAACTGGAAGACCATAATTTTCCGCGTGCCGCCATCGAAGCTGCCGGCTATCAGGTGGCCTTTGTCGGACAAAAAACCTACAACGGCGTGGCGCTGCTGAGCCGCCATCCGCTGACTGAAGTCAGCATCGGCATCCCCGGTTTTGACGACCCGCAGCAGCGCGTGATTGCCGCGACGGTAGCAGGCATTCGGGTGGTATGCGCGTATGTGCCCAATGGCCAGAGTCTGGATTCGGACAAGTACCTGTATAAGCTGGCGTGGTTGCAAGCGCTCACTAACTGGCTGCGCGACGAACTCACGCGTCACCCCAAACTGGCGGTGCTGGGTGACTACAATATTGCACCCGAGGACCGCGACGTGCACGATCCGGCGGCTTGGGTCGGGTCGGTATTGGTGTCTGAACCCGAGCGTGCGGCGTGGCAGGGCTTGCTGGCACTCGGCCTGCAAGACAGCTTTCGCCTGTTCGAACAACCCGAGCAAACCTTCAGCTGGTGGGATTACCGCATGGCGGCGTTTCGCCGCAACATGGGCCTGCGCATCGACCATATTCTGCTTTCCGACGCCCTGGCACCCACCTGTACCGCGTGCGTTGTGGACAAGGACATACGCAAGCTGGAACGCCCCTCCGACCATGCGCCGGTGGTGGCGGAACTGGCAGTTAGCGCGTAGCAAATATTCCGTTATGTTCGCCGGCGCGCCTGCATGGCGCGGCTCAGAACCGCCAGCGCCGCCGCATCCAGATAACGCTCGGCAAGCGGGAAGATTTCCTGCTCTTCCACGGCGATATGCGCGCGTGTCAGTGTCACGAAGGGCTCCACGGAGATGTCGGCTAGCGCGCCGCCGGAAATGATTTGCAAAGCGGCCTCCAGCTGCATCCAGAGCGTATCCAGTTCGCGGTGCTGAACCACCAGGTTTTCCAGCACCGGACGCTGGATGGCCGGAAAATCGGAATGGGCACGTAGTGCCGGAAACAGATTGCGTTCTTCATCTTCGTGATGCAGCGGCGCCCCCACCTGGAAATAGCGCAGGATGCGCGACGCTGCCAGCTGCGCATCCTGATCAGCGCCGTGTTGTCGTAGATGCGACAGCAGCCGCTCCAGCGTATCGCAATGGCCGAGGAT
>DMQT01000136.1 GCA_003455595.1 Betaproteobacteria bacterium | reverse complement strand
CCTGCTCCATCGGCACGTCGTAACGGAGCTCAGATTGTTCTTCGGCGCCCCATGCCGAAGGCCGCATCGGCTCTTCCGCAATGTCGGGCGCAGGGCGGAGCCGCTCTTCAAGGCCGATCACATGACCAAAGCCGGCCTGCCAGATGAGGTCATACTCGCTGTCGGCCAGATTACGAACCGCTCTGCCGAACGCCCCCTTGTTAGTCGAACCATCATCCTTTTCGAGGATGGATTCGTAGTAATGCCCTCCTTCCTTGAAGGGCACGGGACGGACGAACGGCAGATAGTTCGAGACTTCCGCATAATAGTGATCTGCGCGAACTGGGTCAGGGGTGATGCACTCGACTCGCGCTGTAGCGAAGTAGACTTGCCTCCCGCCTCTGCTGGATGGGTCACCTGTCGAACGTCGTGGTTCNNATAGTAGACAATCCAGTCACCGATGGCCTGACTTATCTGGTTCAGATAAGTTTTTGGAAAATGGTATCGGACTTCTGGAAGGTCGTCATATACCGGTGAGACTTTGGTGATCAGAACGGCTTTTGTCATACGGCAATCTTGCATCAAAAAACATTTTGTGTCGCTTTCAAAGTCTAAATAAAATTGAACACGAAAAAATTAGATTCCTCCGTTTAGTGGAGTCGAACAATCTTGGCGGACTGTACTGTGCGCTATCAATAGACTGCTTCCGGGACGGCGGCGTAGCATGCAAAAATCGGTCGTGCTGACAGGGGTGACACCGGCGTGTTAAGTTTGAAAAAACTTGACCGCTCGTAAACACTACAGCGGCAAGACCCGACACATACGGAGCCATGATGCCCGATGCCTGCCTGACCCCGTCTCTCCCTCCCGCCGACCACCGTGCAGCCGCTACTCGCGGGATGCGCCTCACGACTGTCGTGGCTTGTCTGATGCTGGCTCTGGTCGGTTGCGCGTCGGTGGAACCGCGGCGTGCTGTACCCGTCGCGGTCGATGTGCCGGCCGATTGGACCGCCGCCGATGTTTCTGCGACGACTGGCACATCCTCGCTGGCGCAGTGGTGGTTGCGTTTCGACGACCCGTTGCTCGCCCGTCTTGTGGCCCAGGCCTTGCAGGCCAATACCGATGTGAAGAGCGCGGAGGCCGCGCTGCGCCAGGCCCGTGCGCTGCGTGATGTGTCTGCCGCCGCGCTGTTGCCGGGGGTTGGCAGTTCGGCATCGGCACAGCGTAGCAAGTCCGGTGACTATAGCGCCGTCAACACATTCAAGGCTGGGTTGGACGCGAGCTGGGAGCTCGATATCTTCGGCGCCAACCGGAGTGCGCTGGCGGCCAGCGAGGCCACGGCTCAGGCCAGTGCCGCGAGTCTGGGCAATGTGCAGGTGTCGATCGCCGCCGAGGTGGCGCTGAACTACATTACCCTGCGCGCCGCCCAGGCGCGGCTGATGATTGCAGAAGACAACCTGTCGAGCCAGCAAGAGACGCTACAGATCACGCAGTGGCGCCTGCAGGCGGGCCTGGTCACGTCGCTGGAAGCCGAGCAGGCGCGTGCTGCGACCGAACAGACGCGCGCCCAGTTGCCGGTGTTGCAGACCACGATCGAGCAGACGCGCCATGCGCTCGCGGTGCTGACCGGCGAGCCACCGGCAGCCTTGTCGAGCGTGCTGGCCGCAGCCAGCCCGGTGCCGCAGGCGGCCGACGACCTGGTGCTGAGCTTTCCCGCCGAGACGCTGCGCCAGCGGCCCGACGTGCGCGCCGCAGAACACCAGGTGACGGCCGCGCTGGGCCGCGTGGCGCAAGCCGATGCGGCGCGCATGCCGAACTTCAAACTCGGCGGTTCGCTGGGTCTGAGCGCATTGACGCTGGGCTCGCTGACCAACGGCGCGTCGGTTGTCAGCGCGCTGCTGGCCAGTGTATCGATGCCGGTGTTCGATGGCGGAGCCTTGCGCGCGCAGGTGCGTGCCCAACAGGCCGCGCTGGAGCAGGCACGCGTGGCATACCAGGCCACGATACTGACGGCACTGAAGGATGTGGAAGACGCGCTGGTCGCGCTGCGCGGCGACCGCGAGCGACTGCTGCGGCTGCAGAACGCCGCCGAGGCGGCCGGCAACGCTGCGTTGATGGCGCGCCAGCGCTACAGCAGCGGGCTGGTGGACTTCCAGGTGGTGCTTGAAACCCAGCGCACCCAGCTCAACACGCAGGACAGCGTGGCCAGCGCCCGCGCCGATGTCAGTGCCGACCATGTGCGCCTATACAAGGCGCTGGGAGGGGGGTGGCGCCCCGACGGCAGCGATGCAACGGCCACCTCTACCGAATACACAACCCGGACTTACCCGAAATGAGCACCCCAACCCCTTCCGCAACAGCTGCGCTGCCACCCGGCGCCGGCAGCGAAACCGATCTCGCCACTTTGCTCGACGAGCCCACGTCGCACGCCTGGTACCGCCGCCCCGTGCTGTGGGCCGGCGTACTGCTGCTGGTGCTGGTCGCCGTCGGCCTGTGGTACTGGCAGGCTGGCCGGACCGCCAATGCGGCACCGATCTATACCACGCAGACCGTGGCGCGGGGTAACCTGACGCTGACCGTCATCGCCAACGGCACGCTGCAACCGACCCGCTCGATCAGTATCGGCAGCGAACTCTCGGGCACCGTGCGCAAGGTCAATGTCGACGTCAATGACCGCATCAAGAAAGGCCAGGTGCTGGTCGAACTCGACACCGCCAAGCTACGCGACCAGATACTGCGCTCGCAGGCCGCGCTGGCGCAGGCACAGGCCAAGGTTGCCCAGACCGGCGCCACGATCAAGGAGGCGCGCGCCAGCTTGGGCCGGCTCGAAGAGGTGGCGCGCCTGTCGGGCGGCAAGGTGCCGTCGAAGGCCGAGCTCGACGCCGGCCGCGCCACGCTCGACCGCGCCCTGGCCGACGACGCCAGCGCCCGTGCCGGGGTGCGCGACGCGCAGGCGGCGCTGTCCACCGATCAGATCAACCTGTCCAAGGCCTCGATCGTCGCACCGGCTGACGGCGTGGTGCTCACGCGCAGCGTTCTTATACACAT
>DMQT01000026.1 GCA_003455595.1 Betaproteobacteria bacterium | reverse complement strand
GCCATGTCCGAGCCGGTGACGACAAAATCGAGGTTGCCCCGCACCTCGGCAATGCCGCTCATGCCTGCCCCGCCGATGCCGACAAAATGCAGCTGTTTGACTTTATGTTTCATCGTGCCAGCGCCTTGCAGGCCTGTGCCACGGCGTCGGTGGCGTCAGGTTTGGCCAGCGCGCGTGCAGCCTGTGCCATGTCGAACAAGCGGGCTGGCGTCAGGCTGCGCAGCAGCGCCGCGAGTTTCTCCGGCGTCAATTCCGTCTGTGGCAGCAAAATGGCCGCGCCTGCGTCGCTTAAAAAGTGGGCATTGCCGGTCTGGTGATCGTCTACCGCGTACGGATACGGCACCAGCACGGCGGGTACCCCGGCAGCGGCCAGCTCGGCGATGGTCAGCGCCCCGGCGCGGGTGATGGCCATGTCGCATCCGGCGTAGGCTTCGGCCATGTCGGTGATGAATTCGCGCACGTCAGCACTGACCCCGGCCGCCGCGTAGCTGGCGCGCAAGGCGTCGGCGTGCTTGCCGCCGGATTGATGGATGACCGCCGGACGTTCAGCCGCATCCAGCAGCGCCAGCGCCCTGGGCAAGGTGTCATTCAGCACGGCCGCACCCAGACTGCCGCCGACCACCAGCAGGCGCAGGCGCGATTGCTGCGACAGACTGGGGGCAGCCAATGCGGCGATGCTGGCACGCACCGGATTGCCGACCCAGGTGGCATTCACCTTGCCGCACGGCAGCGGCTTGTCGTGCGCGCCGGTGAAGGCTTGCGGAAAGCCGGTCAGCACCCGGTCTGCAACGCACGCCAGCACGCGGTTGGCGAGCCCGCCGACGGAGTTCTGCTCATGAATCACCAGCGGTTTGCCGAGCAGCACACCCATCATGCCGCCAGGAAAACTCGGGTAGCCGCCCATGCCCAGCAACACGTCGGGGCGATGCCGCATGATGGCTTTGAGCGCCTGCGCAAAGGCAATCAGCAGGTTGAGCGGCAGCAGCAATTTGCGTAGCCAGCCCTTGCCGCGCAAGCCGCCCAGCGACAGCCATGCCATGGTGTAACCGTGCGGCGGCACCAGACGCGCTTCCATGCCGTTGCGCGTGCCCAGCCAGACCACGTTCCAGCCCATGCCGCGCAACGCTTCGGCTGCCGCAATGCCCGGGTAAATGTGGCCGCCGGTACCACCGGCCATCACCATCAAGGTCGGTGCGGCGCTCATGTGCCCTTCTTTCCGGCCATCAGGCGGCGCGTTTCGTAGTCGATGCGCAACAACATTGCAATCGCCATGCAGTTGGCAACGATGCCGCTGCCGCCGAACGACAACAGCGGCAGGGTGAGGCCTTTGGTCGGCATCAGCCCCATGTTCACCCCCATGTTGATACCCGCCTGCACGCCCAGCCAGACGCCGATCCCCATCGCGGTGAGCGCGCAGAAATGCCGCTCCAGCACCGCTGCCTGGCGGCCGATCTGGAACGCGCGCACGATCAGCCAGGCGAACAGCAGTACCACCGCCAGCACGCCGACAAAGCCCAGCTCTTCGGCGATCACCGCGAGCAGGAAATCGGTGTGCGCTTCCGGCAGATAAAACAGCTTTTCCACGCTGCCGCCCAGCCCGAGGCCGAACCACTGGCCGCGGCCAAAGGCGATCAACGCGTGCGACAGCTGATAACCGGTGCCATACGGATCGGCCCACGGATCCATGAAGCCGACGATGCGCTTGAGGCGATACGGCGAGCTCCAGATCAGGCCGATGAAACCGACCACCAGCAGCACGATCAGCCCGGCAAAGATGCGCAGATTGAGGCCGCCCAGGAACAGCGCTGACATGGCGATGGCGATGATCACCACGAACGCGCCGAAATCCGGCTCGCGCAGCAGCAGAAAACCGGTGAACAGCATGACGATCAGCATCGGCATGAAACCCTGCTTGAAGCTGTGCATGAACGCCGCCTTGCGCACCGTGTAATCGGCGGCGTACAGCACCGCCGCCAGCTTCATCAGCTCGGACGGCTGCAGGTTGAGAATGCCCAGCGGCAGCCAGCGCTGGCTGCCGTTCACATTGCGCCCGATACCGGGTATCAGCACCAGCGCCAGCAGCGCCAGCCCGCCGACAAACAGCCACGGTGCCCAATGCTGCCATTGCCGCATCGGCACTTTGAACGTCAGCCAGCCCACAAACAGACCCACGATGACAAACAGCGCCTGACGCAGCAGGAAATAGTCGGCATGGTGGCCGGTGCGGCGACTGGCTTCGGCCATGTCGATCGACGCCGAATACACCATCACCACGCCGAACGCGAGCAGCACGAGCGTAAGCCAGATCAGTACGAAATCGTACTCGGGCGCACTGCTGCGGCGCGATACGGCGGCAGGAATGGCGCTCATGTGCGGGCTCCCGGCAGGGCATGCACCGCCGCGATGAACACCTCGGCACGGTGCGCGTAATTTTTAAACATATCGAAGCTGGCGCAGGCGGGCGACAGCAGCACCACGTCCCCCGGTTGCGCCAATGCAAACGCCTGCCGCACCGCATCCTGCATGGTCTCGGCGCGCTGCACCGGCACCCCGGCGTCGGCTACCGCAGCAGCAATCAGCGCGCCGTCGCGGCCTATCTGCACCACGGCGCGTGCGTGCTGCGCCACGGCTGGGTTCAACGGGCTGAAATCCTGCCCCTTGCCGTCGCCACCGACGATCAGCACCACCGGCTGCGATATGCCGTTGAGCGCGGCTTCAGTCGCGCCGACATTGGTGCCTTTGGAGTCGTCGTAAAACACCACGCCGTCGATTTCAGCCACCCGCTCAACCCGGTGCGGCAGCCCCTTGAATGCGCGCAATGCGCTAAGCAGCGGCTGCATCGGCAGCCCCGCCGCACGGCACAGCGCGAGCGCGGCGAGCGCGTTGGCGACGTTGTGCAAGCCGGCCAGCGGCAAATCCTGCAATGCCAGCAGCGCGTGCGTGCCTTCGCACAATTGATCGTTGGCCAGACCAAATTCGCCGGGTGCCGGCGGAGTCAGCCCAAAACTGACGACTGCGCGACCTGGCAGGGCCATCGCCAGACTGTGCGCGTCGTCGCGGTTCAATACCTGCACGCCGTCGCCATTGAAAATCTGCGCCTTGGCCGCTGCGTAGGCCGTCAGATCGGCGTAGCGGTCGAGATGGTCTTCGCTGATATTCAGCACCGTGGCTGCCACCGGATTCAGGCTGCGGGTGGTTTCCAGCTGGAAGCTCGACAGCTCCAGCACGTACAGTTCAGTTTCTGGATGGTCGTCCAGCGCATCCAGTACGGGCAGGCCGATATTGCCTGCCATCAGGGTTTTTTTGCCCGCTGCCGCACCCATCGCACCGACCATGCTGGTGACCGTGCTTTTGCCGTTGGAGCCGGTAATCGCAATCACCTGAGCGTGCTCGGACAGCGCCTGGGCGAACAGCTCGACATCGCCCAGCACCGGCACGCCGCGCGCGATGGCCTGCTGGATCAACGGCTCGGCGAGCGCCACGCCGGGGCTGACTACAATGGATTGCGCCCAGGCAAAATCGGCAGATTGAAAACTTCCGATGCTGACGTGTACATCCGGCAATGCAGCGTGAAGGCGTGCCAACTGCGGTGGCGCGGCACGGCTGTCGGCAATCCGCAGCGACGCGCCCCGGTGCGCCAGCCAGCGCGCTACCGACAGGCCGGTATCGCCCAGACCAAGAACCAGAATATTTTGTCCGTAATAGCTCATTAACGTAGTTTCAGCGTCGCCAGACCAATCAGTACCAGCATCATTGTGATAATCCAGAAACGCACCACGACCTGCGTTTCCTTCCAGCCTTTCAATTCATAGTGGTGGTGCAGCGGCGCCATGCGAAACACGCGTTTGCCGGTGAGCTTGAAC
>DMQT01000297.1 GCA_003455595.1 Betaproteobacteria bacterium | reverse complement strand
CTGAACGCCACATCGGCGCGCGCCAATGCGATACGGCGAAACGCTTCGTCGCAATGTCCGTATTCAGTGCCTTCTTTTTTGAGGAATTTGCGCCGTGCCGGGGTGTTGAAATACAGCTCGCGCACTTCGATGGTGGTACCGGATGACAGCGCAGCAGGCTGCGGTGCTTCGGGCGCACCCCCGTCTGCCTGCACGGCAAAGCCGTGCGCCGCGTCGTGCGCGCGGCTGGCGAGGCGCACCCTGGCGACAGCGGCAATGCTGGCCAGCGCCTCGCCACGAAACCCCAGGCTGGCGACCCGTTCCAGATCGTCCAGGCTGGCAATTTTGCTGGTGGCGTGGCGCGCCAGGGCAATCTGTAATTGTTGCGCTGCAATGCCGACGCCATTATCGGCAACCCGCAACAGCTGCGTACCGCCTTGCTCAAGCTGTACGCGAATTTCGCTGGCACCCGCGTCCAGACTATTTTCCAGCAACTCCTTGAGCGCCGAGGCAGGGCGTTCGACCACCTCGCCTGCGGCAATCTGGCTAATGAGTAAATCGGGTAGAAGTTGTATCGTGGGCATGGGCTATCCAGACAAGATTGCCGATTATACCCAACGGCAAATCAAGTCGTCGCGCGCTGTTCAAGCAGCCAGTCTGGATAGCTGTTCGGCAAGACCACACAGGCACTCAACGCCAGCTTGGCGCGAATGGTGGCCGGATTACTGGCGAAGTATTTCTTGATCCCCGCCACGATGGCACTCGCCATTTTGTCCTGATATGCATCATCATTGAGGCGTTTTTCTTCTTCCGGGTTGGAAATGAAAGCGGTTTCTACCAGGATAGATGGAATATCCGGTGCTTTGAGTACAGCAAATCCAGCCTGCTCGATATGTCCCTTGTGCAGCCGGTTGATATCGGATATTTCACCCAACACGGCATTGCCCAGCCGACGGCTGTCGTCATTGGTGGCGGTTTGCGACAAGTCGATCAAGGTGCGCGCCAGATTCTTGTCTTTCACGCCCACATTGACGCCACCCACCATGTCGGCGTCATTTTCATTTTTCGCCAGCCAGCGCGCTGCGGCGCTCGATGCACCGTGTTCGGACAACATGAACACACTGGAACCACGCGCATCAGGGCGGATAAACGCGTCGGCATGAATCGACACAAACAGATCGGCATTCACCCGCCGCGCCTTGTTGACGCGCTCTGCTAGCGGGATGAAATAATCGCTGTCGCGAGTGAGCACGGCACGGGTATTTTCCAGCGCGTCAATTTTGGCTTTGACGCGTTTGGCAATTTCCAATGTCACATTTTTTTCTTCCGTACCGTTGGCACCATGCGCACCGGGGTCTTCGCCGCCGTGCCCCGGGTCAATCACCACCGTGATCAGGCGCGTCACCTGAAATTGCGGTTTTTTACCCGGCTTTTCCAGGCGAATATATCTGTCAGGTTTGGGGGCATCACTAGCTTGCGCCGTTACGTCGGGTTTGACAGCCGCGTCCTTGGGCGGAAGATCCTTGGCAGCTTCGGTTTTGGTTTCCGGCTTACTGTCTGTATCTTGCCTGGTCGATAACGCACTGATGGCGTCTTCTTGCGGCTTGGCCGGATAAACATCCAGTACCAGTCGATTACCGTATTCACCGGCGGGCTTGAGGCTGAACACCATGGGTTTAACTTCGCCGCGCAAATCCAGCACCAGACGCATCACACCTGGACGATTCATGCCCGCGCGCAGCCCGGCAATCCACGGATCGCCGGGGCCAATTTTGCCAGACAGCTCCTGCATGGCGGCTGAAGGTTCAACGTTCTCCAGATCAATCACCAGACGCTGGGGGTTACTCAGCGTGAACAGCTTGTAACTGAGTGGCTTGGATGATTCCATCGTCAGACGGCTGTAGTCGCTGGCAGGCCAGTAACGCACCGCATCTATCGTAGTGGCAGCCCAGCTCAGAAGTGGCATAAACAGTAGCGCAAACATCAGCACACGCAGTGGGTGTGTCATGCTGGTGAAATGTGTTGCAGTTGGCTTATCCATTGCTTACCCGCCTCGGTTTCCGCCGTGAGTACAGCGGTTCTTGCTTCATTTACTATGGCCAATGCCACGATTACATCCGGCTTGGGGAGCCATTCCCCCGCCTTTTCCGGCCATTCCACCAGACAAATGCTGTCTGTGTTGAAATACTCTCTGAAGCCCGCTTCTTCCCATTCTCGCGGGTCGTTGAAGCGATACAAATCAAAGTGATATAACTTTAACTTAGAAATAGCATAAAGTTCAACCAGTGTATAGGTCGGACTTTTCACTTTTCCTGCATAACCCAACCCGCGCAGCACGCCCCGCGTCAGTGTGGTTTTACCTGCGCCAAGGTTGCCATCGAGATAGAACACCAGGCCAGGCTTCAATGCCTGCGCCATTTCAGCCCCCAGTGCGAGCGTCGCCGCCTCGTCCGGCAGATGTCGTGTCAGGCGCTGCGGGGTATCATCCTGAGCATGGAACATGGTGAACTCGATTTGGCGGCATTGGCACAGACAATTAAAACGTGGGGACGCGAGCTTGGTTTTGGCGCACTCGGCATCACCGACTGCGCACTTGATGACAGCGAAGCCGAGCTGCTGGCGTGGCTCGGCAAGGGCTATCACGGCGAGATGGATTATATGGCAAAACACGGCGTCAAACGTGCGCGCCCGCAGGAACTGGTGCCAGGTACGGTACGCATCATTTCCGTACGCATGGACTATCTGCCGCCGCAGGCGCAAGACAGCTGGGCCGTCATGCACGACCCCGAGCTGGCTTTCATTTCGCGCTACGCGCTGGGGCGTGATTACCACAAAGTCATGCGTCACCGCTTGCAGCAACTGGCGAGTCGGATTGAAACCCGCATCGGCGCATTCAGCTACCGCGTGTTCACCGATTCCGCACCGGTAATGGAAGTTGCGCTGGCCGCCAAGGCCGGGCTCGGCTGGCGCGGCAAACACACGCTGCTGCTGGATCGTGACGCCGGTTCATGGTTTTTTCTGGGCGAAATCTACACCGACTTGCCGTTGCCCATCGACACCCCGGTCACAGCGCATTGCGGCTCTTGCCAGGCCTGCATCGACGTGTGTCCAACCCAGGCCATCGTCGCTGCAGGCGTAGTCAACGCGCGGCGCTGCATCTCCTACCTCACCATCGAGTTGCACGGCAGCATTCCGGTTGAATTGCGCCCGTTGATGGGCAACCGCATCTACGGCTGCGATGACTGCCAGCTGGTCTGCCCATGGAATCGTTTTGCCAAAACCAGTACAGCAGCGGATTTCAGTGCGCGCAACGGGCTGGACGCGCCCGCGCTGGTCGACTTGTTTGCCTGGACCGAGGCCGAATTCAATAGCCGCCTGGAAGGCAGCGCCATCCGCCGCATCGGCCATGAACGCTGGCTGCGCAA
>DMQT01000111.1:15610-16095 GCA_003455595.1 Betaproteobacteria bacterium | reverse complement strand
GCGCAGCTGTGGACGGATTTCCAGCAGACCGGTATTTCCGTCCAGCGCCTGGGCGACATTCTCAATGCGCCAACCGAAGCCGCTGGGGCGAAGAGTAGCCTGCCGCCGATTGTCGGGCGCATTACGTTTGATCAGGTGCTGTTCCGCTATCGCGCCGACACGCCCGAAGTGCTCAAAGGCATTAGCCTCGACATTCAGCCTGGCGAAGTCATCGGCATCGTCGGCCGCTCCGGTTCGGGCAAAAGCACGCTGGCCAAACTGATCCAGCGCCTGTATGTGCCCGAGCGCGGCCGAGTGCTGGTCGATGGGCTGGATTTGACGCTGGCTGATGCTTCCAGCTTAAGACGGCAAATCGGCGTGGTGTTGCAGGACAATGTGCTGTTCAATCGAACCTTAAGGGAGAACATCGCACTGGCCGACCCTGGCGCGCCGCTGGAGCAAGTCATTCAGGCCGCCAAGCTGGCCGGCGCGCATGAATTCATCCT
>DMQT01000111.1:6344-15562 GCA_003455595.1 Betaproteobacteria bacterium | reverse complement strand
ACGAATTCTCGGGCGGCCAGCGCCAGCGCATCGCCATCGCCCGCGCCCTGATGACGCAGCCGCGCATCCTGATCTTCGACGAAGCCACCAGCGCGCTCGATTACGAATCCGAACGCATCATCCAGAACAACATGCAGGCGATCTGCCAGGGGCGCACCGTGATTGTGATTGCCCACCGCCTGTCTGCGGTGCGTCATGCCAACCGGATCGTGGTGATGGATCACGGTCAAATCGTTGAAATAGGAAGCCATGCCGAACTGCTGCAACATGAAGCAGGGCATTACTCCCGGTTGCATCGGCTGCAACATGCTTAGGGCTAAACCATGAAACGTCACGCCTTAGCCGATCTCTTCAAACGTTATGCCAAGCTATTTCGCCATGCTTGGTCGCAGCGCAAAGAAACCGACGCGCCTGCGCTGCACGCGCACGAAGCCCAGTTTCTGCCCGCCGCCCTGGCCTTGCGCGACTCGCCACTGCATCCTGCCCCGCGTATCGCGCTGTGGCTCATTATGCTGTTTGCCCTGATCGCGCTGTTGTGGGCCGTCTTTGGCCGCATCGACGTGGTGGCGACGGCAGTCGGCAAAATCATCCCTAATGACCGCACCAAAGTCATCCAGCCAATGGAGACTGCCGTAGTCAAGGCAATCTATGTGCGCGACGGGCAGCGCGTTCAACAGGGGCAGGTGTTGATTGAGCTGGACGCCACTGACGCCGGTGCCGACAGCGAACGGTTGCGCAACGAAGCCCTGACCGCGCGACTGGAAGCGGCGCGCGCGCAAGCCCTGCTGGCGGCCTTGGCCAGCGGCACCCCGCCCAGGCTACCGTCGCTGGATGGAGCGGATGCCGCCCGCCTGCTCGCCGAACAAAGCCAGGCCGCCGGCCAATACCAGGAATACCAGGCGCGCCAGCAGCAATTGCAGGCCGAGATCACGCGCCGCCGGGCAGAGCTCCAGGCCACCCGTGAGCAGGTCACCAAACTCGAACAAACGACTCCCATCGCCCGCCAGCGCGCGCAGGACTACCAAAATATGCTGAAAGACAACTACGTTTCCCGCCACGGTTATCTGGAACGCGAGCAGACCCGCATCGAACAGGAACAGGATCTGGCGGGCAGTCGCGCCAAAATCGCAGAAATCCGCGCCGCACTGGCGGAAACGCAACAGCAGCAAGCCACCCTCGCTGCTGAAACCCGCCGCCAGTTGCTGGATCAGCATAATCTCGCCGCGCAAAAAGCCGCGTCGCTGCAACAGGAATGGGTCAAGGCCGACCAGCGCGGCCGCTTGATGCGCATGACCGCACCCGTGGCTGGCACTGTGCAGCAGTTGACCGTCAGTACCGTCGGCGGTGTCGTCACCCCGGCCCAGCCCCTGATGGTGATCGTACCCAAAGATAACGTGCTGGAAGTCGAAGCCATGTTGCCTAACAAGGACATCGGCTTTGTGAACCCCGGGCAGGACGCCGAGGTGAAGGTGGAAACCTTTCCCTTCACCAAGTACGGCACGATCCACGGCAAAATCACTCAGGTGTCATCTGATGCCATCCAGGACGAAAAGCTGGGGCTGATTTACGTCACCCGGGTAAAGCTCGCCAAAGATACCTTGCAAGTGGAGAACAAACTCGTGCGGCTGACCCCAGGCATGGCGGTGACAGTTGAGGTCAAGACCGGCACGCGACGGGTGATCGAGTATTTCCTCAGCCCGCTGATGCAATATGGTAGCGAGAGTTTGCGCGAGCGGTGAATTGAGCCTCTAGCTATTGGCTATCTTCCCAATTTTTACAGGCATTAATCAAGCCGTTGGTCGATGCATCATGCGCGCTGGTCGGCTGTGGGTCGAGTAGTGCGGTTTCAATGCCGCCCGCCAGCTGCTTGCCCAACTCAACGCCCCATTGGTCGAATGAGTTGATGTCCCAGATCACGCCTTGCACGAATACCTTGTGCTCGTACAGGGCGATGAGCGTGCCGAGTGTGTGCGGGTCGAGTTTGCGGTACAGCAGGGTGTTGGTGGGGCGGTTGCCGGGGAATATTTTATGCGGCAGCAGGGCTTCGAGTTCTGAACCTTTGAGCCCGGCTTGAACCAGTTCGGCACGCGCTTCGCTGCGAGTCTTGCCTTGCATCAACGCTTTGCTCTGTGCAAAGCAGTTGGACAGCAGCACGGCGTGTTGCTGGGCGATGGGGTGTTGCGGCACGGCGGCGGCCAGAAAGTCGGCCGGCACCATGCGCGTGCCCTGGTGGATGAGCTGGTAGAACGCGTGCTGGCCGTTGGTACCCGGCTCGCCCCACACCACGGCACCAGTATTGCAGCGCACCGGTTTGCCGACATGGGTGACGCGTTTGCCGTTGCTTTCCATATCCAGCTGTTGCAGATAGGCCGGAAAGCGCGCGAGGTATTGATCGTAGGGCAATATTGCCTGGGTGTGCGCGTCCCAGAAGTCGTTGTACCAGATACCCAATAGCGCCATGATGACGGGCATGTTCTTGGCCAGCGGGGCACTCTGGAAGTGTTCGTCCATGGCATGCGCGCCTGCCAGCATGGCTTCGAAATTGTCCATGCCGATCATCAGCGCGACTGACAGGCCTACCGCTGACCACACCGAATAACGTCCGCCTACCCAGTCCCAGAATTCGAACATGTTCGCGGTATCGATACCGAAGGCGCGCACTTTTTCGGTGTTGGTTGAGACCGCGACGAAATGCTGCGCAACAGCAGATTCCGATTTGAGTGCTTTGACCAGCCAGTTGCGGGCGATTTTGGCGTTGAGCAGTGTTTCGGGTGTGCCGAAGGACTTGGACGCGATAATAAATAAACTGGTTTCCGGATCGATGCGGCTGAGGGTATCGCTGATCTGGCTGGGATCGACGTTGGACACGAAGTGCGCGTTCAGGCCTTTTTGCCAATACGGGCTGAGCGCCAGGCTGGCCATCACCGGGCCCAAATCCGAACCACCGATGCCGATGTTCACGATGTCGGTAATGCGTTTGCCGGTGTGGCCGCGCCATTTGCCGTTGCGCACGGCGCGGGTGAACTTGCCCATGCGTGCCAACACGCTGTGTATTTCGGGCATGACGTCTACGCCGTCAACATACACTGGTTGGTCGGAACGGTTGCGAAGTGCGGTGTGTAACACAGCGCGCTGCTCGGTAAAGTTGATTTTTTCGCCACTGAACATGGCCTTGATGGCGCGTTTGAGCTTGGCTTCGCGCGCCAGATCGGTGAGCAGCGTGAGACTGTCTGGGGTGATGATATTTTTGGAATAATCCAGCAGCAACCCGGCAGCGTTCAGGCTGAAACGTTCAAAGCGCTTCGGGTCAGCCTTGAACAAGGCGCGCATGGTCGTGCTGGCGAGTTGTTTCTTGTGGGCTTTTAGCGCCTTCCAGGCGGGTAACTGTGTGCAATCAGACATAAGTATGCAAGGCGTCAATGAGTTTGAATTTACCCGTTATTGCGAGCAAGGATAATGCCGGCCAGTGGAGGCACGGTCAGAATAAGTGAGGCGGCATACCCCATCCACGCCGTGTCGTCCGTCACCAGGCCGGCACCGTTGCCACTGTTGCTGCCACCGTAGTATGCCGAATCACTGTTAAAGATTTCTGAATACGCACCGGATTGGGGTACGCCGATGCGGTAAGCAGTGCGTGGCACTGGGGTGAAGTTGAGCAGGATCAGTAACTGCGAGCCGTCGCGCGCGATGCGGCGGTAGCTCAGGATGGATTGTTCGCTGTCGTGGCAATCGATCCAGGCAAAGCCTTGTTCGGAGAAATCCTGATCATGCAGCGCAGGCTGGTTGCGGTAGAGGTGGTTGAGATCGTGCACCAGGTTCTTGACACCGGCATGCCAGTCGATCGCCAGCAGGCTCCAGTCCAGTTCCGAGCCGACGTTCCATTCACGACCTTGCGCAAATTCATTGCCCATGAAGTTGAGCTTTTTGCCCGGGGTGGTCATCTGGTACGCCATCAGCAGGCGCAAATTGGCGAATTTTTGCCAGGCATCGCCGGGCATTTTGGTGATGAGCGAGCCTTTGCCGTGGACCACTTCGTCGTGCGAAAACGGCAGCATGAAATTTTCAGTGTAGGCATAGAGCTGACCGAAGGTGAGCATGTCGTGGTGAAACTTGCGGTGTACCGGGTCATGCTGAAAATAGTGCAGGGTGTCGTTCATCCAGCCCATGTTCCATTTCATCGAAAAGCCCAATCCGCCAAGATAGACCGGGCGCGACACCATCGGCCACGAGGTGGATTCTTCCGCCAATGTGAGCGCGCCGGGGAAGGCGTCGTGCACCATGATGTTGAGTTCGCGCAAAAACGTAATGGCGTCGATGTTCTCGCGGCCGCCGTATTTGTTGGGTAGCCACTCGCCTGCCTTGCGCGAGTAGTCAAGATAGAGCATGGAAGCCACGGCATCGACGCGCAGGCCATCGAAGTGGAATTCGGCTAACCAGTAGTGTGCGCTCGACAGCAGGAAGCTTTTCACCTCGTTGCGGCCATAGTTGAAAATGTGCGTGCCCCATTCCTGGTGAAAGCCCAGGCGCGGGTCTTCATGCTCGTACAGCGCGGTGCCATCGAAACGCGCCAGGGCGAAGCTGTCCTGCGGAAAGTGCCCGGGCACCCAGTCTAGCAGCACGCCGATACTGGCCTGGTGACAGGCGTCTATGAAATAGCGCAGCTCGTCCGGGGTGCCGAAACGGCTGGTGGGGGCAAAGTAACCGGTGGCCTGGTAGCCCCAGGATTCATCCAGCGGGTGCTCGTTGATCGGCATCAATTCGATGTGGGTGTAACCCATGTCGACCACATAGGGCAACAGGTACTGGGCTAATTCGCGGTAGCTGTAGACGCGGCCATCGGGGTGGCGGCGCCATGAACCGATATGCATTTCGTATACGTTCATCGGTGCATGCAGCCAGTCGCGCTCTGCACGTGCCGTCATCCAGGCGCTGTCCTGCCAACCATGCTGGACTGGCTCCGCCACGCGTGAGGCGGTGCTGGGGCGCAGTTCGGCAAACTGGGCGTAGGGGTCGCTTTTAAGAATTAACTGCCCGGTATGGCGATTGTGTATCTCGAATTTGTAATGCACGCCCGGCATGATGTCGGGCAGGAACAGCTCCCACACGCCCGAATCACCGTGCGTGCGCATTGGGTGGATACGACCATCCCAGTGGTTGAAGTCACCCACCACGGAGATGCGATCCGCGTTGGGTGCCCATACGGAAAAGCGCACGCCGTTGACCGTATCTACGGTGCAGGGCAGGCTACCGAGCATTTGATAGGCCTGTGTCAAGCGGCCTTCATTAAACAGGTACAAATCGTGCTGTGTTAGCTGAAGTGGAAAGGCATAAGCGTCATGTCCTTCGAAGCGGCCGTAATCATAGACGCGCGCGAGTCGGTAGGGATGAGCAGGGGGCTCAACACCGCGCCACTCAAACACACCGCGCTTATCGACGCATTTGAAAGCCGTTTCCAGGCTGTTTTGAATGAGGGCGACGGAGACCAGATAAGGGTCGAAAATGCGGATGCACCACTCGGCCCCGCTTTGGTGCATTCCTAGCAGCGTGCTCGCATTCAGTGCCGTACCTTGAGTGAGGGCGTCATAATCATTGTACTTTTTGGTTTTAGAAAGGGCGGTCATGGTGATGGGCACTGTATCGGCGGTGGAAGGCGTGGGCTATTATAGCCACACGAATAAAGTGACTATCCATTTTTGTTCATTTATTAGAGATGCATAATTGACTAAGCAAAAAAGGAGCCTGTTGTGCAAAAAGATTTTCCGCGCTTCGTGAGTCGGCTCACTAAAAATACCGTTGCACNNGAACGCTAGCGCGGTGAGGGGTCGCCTGCGAGCCCGTCCGGGCCGTAGGGTCAGCCCATGGCGAAGCGGACTGGCAGCCCGAAGGTTCTGGCCATCGTCCTGGCGGGCGGTGAAGGCAAACGGCTGATGCCCCTGACGGCGGACCGGGCCAAACCGGCGGTGCCGTTCGGCGGCAAATTCCGCATTATCGATTTCCCGCTGTCCAATTGCCTGAATTCAGGTATCCGGCGCATCGGTGTGGTAACCCAGTACAAAGCGCATTCGATGATCAAACACATCCAGCGTGGTTGGGGGTTTCTGCGCGGCGAGTTCAATGAGTTTGTCGAATTGCTTCCGGCGCAGCAGCGTATTTCCGAGCTGGATTGGTACAAAGGTACTGCCGATGCGGTGTTTCAGAATATGGATATCGTGCGCAATTATGAACCCGATTATGTGCTGATTCTGGCGGGCGACCATATTTACAAAATGGATTATGGCGAAATGCTGGCGTGCCACGTACGTCATCAGGCCGATATGACGGTGGCGTGCATCGAAGTGCCTATCGCCGAAGCACGCGCGTTTGGCGTGATGACGGTGGATGACGATGAACGCGTGGTTAATTTTGCCGAAAAACCTGACCATCCTACCCCGATTTCGGGCAACCCTGAGCGCGCGCTGGTATCCATGGGTGTCTATGTGTTCAACGCCAGCTTCCTCTACGAACAACTGATTCGGGATGCCGACGATCCGCATTCCGAGCACGATTTCGGTAAAAACATCATTCCGCATCTGATTGACCGCTATCGCGTGTATTCGCACAGTTTCAAGGACAGCTGTGTCAACAGCCTGCCGGGTGGCGAGCCGTATTGGCGCGATGTGGGGACGGTGGAAGCCTATTGGGCAGCCAATCTGGATCTGGCGAATATCACGCCCGAGCTTAATCTGTACGACAAGACCTGGCCGATCTGGACGCACCAGGAACAACTTCCGCCCGCCAAGTTCGTATTTGATGACGAGGAACGACGCGGTATTGCAGTCGATACCATGGTATCGGGCGGTTGCATCATCAGTGGTGCGACGGTACGCCGTTCAGTGCTGTTTTCCAATGTGCAGGTGAACAGCTTTGCTACGGTTGAAGATGCCGTGGTGCTGCCCGATGTCGATATCGGCCGACATGCCTATTTGCGCCGCTGTGTGATCGACAAGGGCACGAAAATCCCTGAACGCATGGTCGTGGGAGTAGACCGTATGGAAGACGAACGGCGTTTTCATGTCACCGAAAACGGCATCACGCTCATCACGCCGGACATGCTCGGTCAGCATCCGCATCACATTCGTTAATGGACACAAGCCAATATGCAAACACGTTGTCTTGACCTGATACTCGCCTGGCATTTTCATCAGCCGGATTACCGCGATTATGCCACCCACGAATACCGCTTGCCGTGGACTTACCTGCATGCCATGAAGGACTACAGCGACATGGCAGCGCACCTGGAAGCGCACCCAAACATGCAGGCGGTGTGCAATTTTGTGCCGATTCTGCTTGATCAATTGGAAGATTACGCCGATCAATTTAGCTGTGATGTAGTGCGTGATCCGCTGCTGGCAGCGTTGATGCAGCCTGATCTGGATCAGATTACGGATGCGCAGCGCGATATGATTCTGGACTACTGCTTCCGTTGCAATCACGTCACCATGGTGCGGCCCTATCCGGCTTATCACCAGCTCGTCGAGTTGTTTCAACTGGCAGAGCGCCAGGGTAAAAATGCCTTGTGTTATCTATCCGGGCAATATCTGGCCGACCTGCTGACCTGGTATCACCTGGCCTGGACCGGCGAAACCGTGCGGCGGCAATACCCGTGGCTACTGGAGTTGATGAAGAAAGGCAACGGCTTCAGCCTGCAGGATCGGCGCAGTCTGTTTCAGTTAATTGGTGAAGTGGTGAGTGGTTTGATCCCGCGCTACCGTGCCCTGGCAGAATCCGGCCAGGTTGAGATATCCACCACCCCACACTACCACCCGATAGCGCCGATATTGATGGATTTCAATGCGGCGCGCGAGGCTTGGCCAGAGTGCGAGCTGCCAACGCTACCCGCCTACCCAGGTGGGACAGCTCGCGTGCAACGCCATTTGGATTCTGCGCTACACACCCATCGGGCGCGTTTTGGCGTTCCCCCAGCGGGCGTATGGCCGGCAGAGGGCGGTATTTCCACCTCGCTGGTGGCACTATTCGATCAGTCCGGTTTGAGCTGGAGCGCCAGTGGTGAAGCGGTTTTGGCCAATAGCCTGCGCGTGATGGGGGCACCGGCTGCCGAGCAACGCGAGTTGCGCTATCGACCGTATCAGGTGAAGGACTATGCCACGCTGTGTTTTTTCCGTGACGACCGGCTCTCCGACATGATCGGTTTTGAGTATGCAAAGTGGCATGCCAATGATGCGGTAAAGCATTTTATCAACGAACTTGATGTCATCCTGCATCAAACACCCGAGCATGAAACCCCCGTGGTCAGTGTCATTCTCGATGGCGAAAACGCCTGGGAATACTATCCCTACAACGGTTATTTTTTCCTCGATGAGCTGTATACAGCGTTGGAAAATCATCCACATATTCACACGCATAGTTTCAAGAGCTACCTCGCCACTCGCGAGGAGAACTTACATGCACCCGCGACAGGCCAGTTGCCTGCACTGGTCGCGGGCAGCTGGGTGTATGGCACCTTTTCCACCTGGATAGGCGTACCGGAAAAAAATCGTGCCTGGGATCTGCTGGCCACGGCCAAACAGCAGTACGACAAAGTCCTCGTCAGCGGCGCGCTCAATGCGGCAGAAATCGAGGCCGCTGAGGCGCAATTGTGTGATTGCGAGAGCTCGGACTGGTTCTGGTGGTTTGGTGGCTACAACCCGCGCCACAGCGTAGAGAGCTTTGACCGGCTCTACCGTGCCAATCTGGTTCAGCTTTATGTGTTGCTGAAATTGCCTGTGCCTGAAACGCTGAGTCTGCCGATCAGCCACGGCGGCAATGATGCTGAAGCGGGTGGCACCATGCGCCGCGCCTCCTGACACGATTTTTATTATTCATGACTGCCGAAGGCCTTTGATGAACCCGACCATTTCTTTGCTTTTCGGCGTACATGCCCACCAACCAGTGGGCAACTTCACGGCGGTTTTGGACGATGCCCATCGGCGTTGTTACGGGCCGTTTATCCGCACACTCTACCGCTATCCACGGTTTCGTTTTGCCGCCCACTTTTCCGGCTGGTTGCTGGATTACCTGTTGCGCAATTTTCCCGATGATATGCGCATGCTTAAGGATATGGTCGCGCGCGGCCAGCTTGAGATGGTGGGCGCGGGCGATACGGAACCGGTGCTGGCGGTGATTCCGTACCGTGACCGCATGAGTCAGCTCAATGCCCTGTCAGAACGGCTTGAGCTGGC